>JAAKFQ010000003.1 GCA_011064725.1 Chlamydiota bacterium
ATCTCAATTTTTTAAATTCTTTCAAGCAAAACTCGACAAAAAGATTCATATCGGATACAATTTAATCTAAAAAAGAGAGAGAAACCATGGCAACAGTTGCATTAGATACTATAAACACTAATTTTGAATCTGAAACATTTTCAATAGGTGAATCTGCATATTCATATTTTGAATCAGATATTATTCAGTCAGGAGGTTTTTTATCTCTATTTCCAACATCTCTTAAGGTATTGCTTCCTACAATTGATGTAAAAAAACACCAAGAGTTTAGAAACAAAATCACTCAATTAAAAGAAGATACTGCATGTTTTTATAAAGTTGTTCTTCTCGATTCAAAAAGTGATTATAAAAGCTGGGGTCTACCCATTTCTTTTACATCCTATGTCATTGCTCTTCCCTTTAAACAATTTACATCTAATCCTGATGTTTTTGATTTTTTTACAACACGAGAATTGTGTAAAATAAATCACATAAAAAGAGCTCCGTCTCCTCGGGAAGGCTTAATACAATTTATCATCAAGCAAATACCTGTTACTGGTACACCATTAAGCAATTTTGTATTTAATCAATCCATCCAATATCAATATGATGAAACAGCAGCAGGTCTTGTGGGTTTTGAAAAAAGTCTTTCAGCTATGAAAGAATACAAACAGCTTCGACAAGAAAACAATAAAATGTGGAAACATGGATCTATTTTCTCAAGACTTATTGCGCGTTTCACTTTAGACAAAGACAACAACGACTACTTCAATACTTTCACGCCTTCTATTGATAGACGTATCAAAAATTTAGAAACGCGTTTTCGTCAAATACAAATTGTTTGACAAACGCAGTTTTTTATCGCTACAATGTGAAACATGCACACTGTAGTCATTGATACGCTAAAAATTGGACAAGATCAGCCGCTTGCTTTAATGCTAGGACCTTGTGTCATTGAATCTCTAGACTCTGCCCTCTTATCTTGTGAAAAAATCTTAGAGCAAATCGATGGTCTTGACTGTCAATTTATTTACAAATCCAGTTTTGATAAAGCCAATCGTTCTAGCATTGACTCATTTCGTGGACCTGGATTGGAAAAAGGATTGGAAATTCTGCAAAAAGTCAAAGAAGAGTTTCATGTGCCTGTGGTTTCTGATATTCACCTGCCTCAAGAGGCTAATCTTGCAAAAGACGTATTGGATTGTATCCAAATTCCTGCATTTTTATGCAGGCAAACAGATTTGATTCTAGCTGCAGCAGAGACTAAAAAAGCCCTGTCTATTAAAAAAGGACAGTTCATTGCTGCAGAAGACATGAACAACGTGGTAGAAAAAATCGAATCTGTTGGTAATCGTAATATTTTACTTACAGAAAGAGGCTCTTGTTTTGGATATCACAATTTAATCAATGATATTCGCTCGATTCCAGTGATGCAATCCCTTGGATACCCTGTTGTGTATGATGCGACGCATTCTGTGCAAGTGCCTGGCGGAAAAATCACCAAAGGCAATAGTGAATTTATTCCTGTTTTGACAAAAGCCCACATTGCTGCAGGTGCCAACGCTTTATTTATGGAATGCCACTTAGATCCTAAAAATGCCAAAAGCGATAAGCACAACGTGTTTCCAATTGAAAATTTACGTCTCTTTTTAGAAGATATTCTTGCACTCTATACATTGATCCAAAATCAAAAGACATCTTATGCGCAAGTCTAAAACACAACTTTTTTCAATGCTTTTTTTGGTTCTTGTTTTGGTCTTGTACTTTATCTATTTTGCTAAAACGTTCAAAGTGCCACAAAACTTTGAAAAATTAAAATCTCAAACACAGACAACGCTTTCTTTAATTTCAGAAGATAACATCAAAGAAACCTATGCGGTAGAAAAAAACACACGTCGTCATTCTCGTTTCCATTCAAAAAAAAGTCATATTGAAACAAAAGATGGTGTGTATTTTTTTGAAAATCATCAAGATCTTGTAGGTTTTGTTCAAATCAAATGCTTTTTTGATCCTAAAACCCAAAAACCTCAGCAACATCTTTACGTCTTTAACGCTCCCGACGGAATCTTTGACTTTAGCAAAAGCACGCTTGCAACCACCTATTCTCATTTCACGTTATATCTAGCAGAAGGCCATCGTTTGCCCTTCTTGCTACCCACACACTTTTTTTTCAAAGGCACATCTAAAGACGTGGTCTTTCAACTCAACAATCCCATGCAATTTAATGCCAAACGCCTCCAAATGACCATCAAGAAAAAAGAAACTGACTAGCTCGCGCAAAATCGCACATTCTTTTATACTCCAAAATATGGCAATTCTAGAAATCAAAAACCTTGAAAAACAGTACGGCTCTAAAAAAGTTGTTTGTGGATTAGATATCTCCATTGAAAAGGGCGAAATCGTTGGGCTTTTAGGTCCCAATGGGGCTGGGAAAACCACCAGTTTTTATATGACAATGGGTCTTGTCAAACATGACCGTGGCACCATTCATTTTAAAGAACAAGATATTTCTAATTTTCCTGTGCATAAGCGTGCTCAACTTGGCATGGGATATTTATCCCAAGAACCTTCCGTGTTTCAAGATCTGACAGTCAAAGAAAATATTTTGCTGATTTTAGAAAACCAAAATCTTTCTAAAGATCAGCAAGAAGAGCGCTTGGGTGCTTTGTTGCAAGAATTAAACCTAAGCCATCTTAAAGATCAAAAAGCCGCCACGCTATCTGGAGGAGAAAGACGACGCTTAGAAATCACGCGTTCTTTGGTCAATAACCCCGACATTTTGCTTCTAGACGAACCTTTTGCTAATATCGATCCCATCACGATTCAAGAACTAAAAAAGCTCATCATACAATTGACAAAAAAAGGGATTACGATTTTGATTACAGATCACAATGCGCGCGAAATTTTTTCCATTTGCAATCGCATTTATCTCATCCAAGAAGGCCGCGTTTCATTCTGCGGAACTGCTAAAGAACTCTTGGAAAATCAAGAAGCTCGGGCAACCTACCTTGGCGATGAGTTTTCTCTATAACATTTAAGGATTACCGAGAGAATAACTCGTGGTCGTTGAAGAAAAAGGACACTTCTTCTTTAGCTGTTGGAAGTGCATCCGATCCATGCACAGCATTGACTCCAATGTTGGTGCCAAAACGTTGTCTAATTGTGCCTTCTTTTGCTTGTTTGGGGTCTGTGACTCCCATTAAATCTCGATTTTTTTCAATAGCATCTTCGCCCTCTAAACAAATTACAACAACAGGGCCAGAACTCATAAATTGTACAATTTCTTCAAAAAAAGGTTTGCCTGTATGAATCGCATAAAAATGTTCTGCTTGTTCTTTTGTCAGATGTAACATTTTGCAGCCTAAAACAATCAGTCCATTTTCTTCAAAAATCGTGATGATTTCTCCAATGTGATTAGCAATAACTGCATCAGGTTTAATGATCGATAATGTACGTTCTTTTGCCATAAAAACTCCTTTTATTATTATTTTATTAGCGTCTTGATCTCTTTCTGTCCATGTATTCCAAAGCTTTTCCTGTACCTAGACAGACAGCAAGCAAAGGATTTGGAGCGACAAAAGTAGGCAAGCCTGTTTCTTGCGTCATCAATTTATCCAATCCTTTAATCAAAGCCCCTCCTCCAGCTAGTACCATACCACGATCGACAAGATCTGCAGCCAATTCCGGAGGACATTTTTCAAGTGTAAGCTTGACGGCATCCACAATTTGTTGTGTGGGCTCAGATAGACATTCGCGCACTTCAACAGAGTTAATTTTCTTTGTGACAGGAAGCCCAGAGACTTGATCGCGTCCTCGAACCTCCATTTCCAATTCATTTTCACCAAGAGTATATACAGAACCTATCTTCATTTTGATCTCTTCTGCTGTTTTGGGCCCGATCATCAAATTGTAGGTTCTTCTCATGTAATTCATGATACATTCATCAAATTCATCTCCAGCAACACGCAAAGAGCGCGACTCGACAACCCCACCTAAAGAAATAATGGCTATCTCTGTGGTTCCCCCTCCAATATCAATAATCATATTAGCAGAAGGCTCATGTACAGGAAGATCGACACCAATGGCCGCAGCCATACATTCTTCAATCAAAATGACTTCTTGTGCCCCTGCGCGCATGGCAGAATCTTCCACAGCACGCTTTTCCACTCCTGTAATCCCTGAAGGAACAGCAATTAAAATACGCGGACGAAACAGCGATTTTGTAGGCGTGACTTTTTCAATCAATGCTTTCAATAATCCTTCGGTAATTTCAAAATCTGCAATCACCCCATCTTTCATAGGGCGCACAGCCTTGATTTTTTGCGGTGTTTTTCCAAGCATCATTTTGGCTGCATGCCCTACTTCTAAGATTTGACCTGTTACCGCATCCACCGCTACAACCGACGGTTCTGTCAGTGTGATGCCTTTGCCTTTGACATAGACCAAAGTGTTGGCTGTTCCAAGATCAATTCCAATATCACTTGCAAACATGCCAAAGACACGCTTGAGCTTTTTGGATAAAAAATTGGTAGCTTTGCGATAATGTTCCTTAACTCTTCTTGTGTAGTACATGTGGATCCTCAATGTTTTTTAACCTTAAGCTTGGTTTAGTTTATTCAGAATCATGAGGAGATTTTCTTAAATTCTCGGGATTTTTGACGTAGGGAATGGTCAAAAGGCCATTCTCAAGGCAAAAAGCTCGAGAAGAAAGAATAACCTCCCATGAGAGTGGGTAAAATAAACCCAAACTTAAGGTTTTTACGCAAGGATACCCAAGATAAAAAAAAGATGCAAATAGATCTTTGCATCTTTTCATTTTTAAGATTCTGAGCAAGATAAAGTTCAGGTTTTAACCTGGACTTTGAGTTCAGTTTACTCAGAATCATGCGAGATTTTCCTCAGATTCTTGGGATTTTTGCCGCAGGGAATAGTCAAGAGGCTATTTCCAAGGTGAAAAGCGCGAGAAGATAAGGAAAAGATCCATGAGTATGAGTGAAATAAACTCAAAGTTCAGGTTTTTAATAGTTCCAACACTTCTTCCCAAGTGAGTTTGGAAATCGCTTCTTCGTCAGAGCTGATGAGCTGTTTGACAAGGCCCCGCTTTCTATCTTGCATGCTGAGGATTTTTTCTTCGATTGTCCCTAGCGTGATCAATTTGTACGCACTGACTTTCTTTTTTTGGCCAATACGGTGCACACGATCTGTGGCTTGATTTTCGACGGCAGGATTCCACCACATGTCGTAATGGATGACCGTATCTGCCCCTGTCAGATTGAGTCCTACGCCACCTGCTTTGAGCGAAATTAAAAAGACAGGGATATTGTCTGATGCATTGAAATGTTTCACAAGCTCTAGGCGGTTTTTTGTCGATCCATCCAAGTAAAGGAAAGGAATGTGCATGCGCTCTAGATCTTCTTTGATAATGTTAAGCATTTTTGTGTACTGAGAAAACACCACAGCTTTTTTCTCATTTTGTGCAAAATTCATCAATAGGTCCAAAAGCATTTCATACTTTGCAGAATCTCCACGCTCTATTTGGTCCTTTGCAAAAATGGCTGGGTGGCAACAGATCTGCTTCAGACGTGTTAAGGTCGCAAGCACATGGATACGCACTTTGTCAAAGCCCTGTTTTTGCACTAGTCTAGAGAGTTGTTCTTTGGCAGATTTTGCATACGATGTATACAATTCTTGCTGCACATCGGTAAGTTGGCAGTGATAGGTAATGTGGGACACTGGCGGCAGCTCTTTTAACACATCAGGCTTCATACGACGCATAATGAAGGGGAAAATTTTACGTTTTAGTGTCTCTAAATTTCCTTGGGTGTATTCAGACGGTTTGACATATTTATCGACAAAACGATCAAAGGCACCTAAAAATCCTGGCATGAGAAAATCAAACAAACTCCACAAATCTTCCAAAGAATTTTCAATCGGCGTTCCTGTTAACACCAATCGATGATGGCTTTTTAATTGCTTGACAGATTTTGCATTGCGTGTACTTCTATTTTTGATGTGTTGTGCTTCATCTAAAATGGCATACAGGTAGTCTTTTTGCAGGTAGTGTTCAATATCTTTTTGCAAAAGTGTATAGGAAGTGATCAATACATCAATTTTGGCTTTTGAAAAGATCGTGTTTTTTCGTCTTGGAGGAGGTCCATCGACAACGTGTATTTTGAGTTTTGGATTAAATCGATGGAATTCTTCTTTCCAGTTATAGGTTAAAGAAGTAGGACACACAATAAGCGTTTGCATCCCTGGCTTTTCTTCATGTCCATTTGTAATCGCACAAATGGCTTGCAGCGTTTTTCCAAGCCCCATGTCATCTGCCAAAATACCATTGAGATACATGGTGCGCAGACGCTCCAGCCAATAAAATCCTTCTTTTTGATAACCACGTAATTCGGCTTGAATGTTTTTTGGAATGGGTTTGATTGTGGCCGCTTCTTCGCCCATCATCTGTCTTTGAATCTTTTTTAGATTCTCCGTCATCGTAAAATCGATATTTGCTTCTTTGAAACGATCTTCTAACAAATGGCTCAATACCCAAAGAGGTCTCTTGAAGGTGCTGTTGTCTAATTTGACAATTCCAATCTCGTCAAAAAGTTGTACAATGTGAGAAAGCTTTTTTAAATTTAGGACTAAAATTTTTGAACGTGTCTGTTTTTTTGTGCGTTTATTTTCTTTGAGCTCAATATAGGTGCGACGCGATGCAATACAATCCCACAACATATCCATTTTGATGCCGTTGAGCGCGCCATTTACTTTGAGTTCAAGTTCAAATTCATGCACTGTTTTGAGTTCTTTGACATGCAAACCGAAGGTCGTTTCATCATAAATAAAGCGATCGAGCAGATTTTCTGGGCATTCAAAATCGACATCGGCTTGGAATTTAGGCAAACGTTCTGTCATGAATTCGACGATTTTCTTTTCTGTTTTTGCAACAAACCGCCCCGTGGATGCATCAAACATAAAATCACTAAATAGTTCGTCGATGATCTGTTTTTCTATCACTAGATCTCGTGACAATATTCCCTCTTCTTTTTCGAAGGTTTGGATATGATCAATATTAATATGGGTTGGAGCTACTGGAACTTCATGCCCATCATAATTAAACCAAAGCTCGCATTCCATTTCTCCATCTAGATAGGCAATTTTACATCTTCCATGGATCTTATTGACGTGAGGAATGGTGACAAATTCTTCTAAAACTTGCTGATTATCAATCTGCACAAAAGAGCCAAGTTCTGGCAAAACATTTTCTACAAAGGTTCCAAACAAAGGTTTGGGAATAGTCATTGCTTGAACATCATCCAAACTCTTTAGATGGCTTCTTAGAATATTGGGACCAAAACGAAAAAAAGTGCCGTTGTATAAAAAACCTGGTTGCGAGCAATCAAAAAGAAGGACATCTTGCAAAAGCACTGTTTCTTTATTTGCCATCAGCGTGGGGCTAATCAAAATTTTATTTGCAGGCGGCTTGATAAATTCCAGAGCAAAATTAAAACGCGCATGACGAGAACAGTAGTAAATGGGTTTTTCTAGTGTTTGTTCAAATAGGCATGGCAAAGGTTGCAGCAGTCCTTCTTCTTCTTCATAAACAAGTTGCGTTTTTTCATTGGCAATTTCAAAACAAAGAGCGAGCAACTCTCCAAAATCATTTTTTGAAAGATGAAATGTACGTTGGCATTTTTCTTGAATTTGCAGTGCGTAAAAATCCAAAATAAAGTCCAAAATACGCATGGAATCTTCATCAAAAGAGCGTTCTGTAAACAGGCACATGCGCTCTGCCAAATAGACACTTTCTCCATGCTTAATGGCATCCAAAAAAGCTTTCACATTGGGAACAATCACAGGTTTGGTACGAAACTTAAGCCTAAGTGCAATTTGCAGATCAAAAAATGATGGCGTTTTTTTCATATTAAAACTAGAAGTGACAATGACACCGAGTTCCGCTTTTTGTTCTTCTATTTGTTTTTTAGGAAGGAAAAAAGGCGATTTTGTCAACACGCGACATGCGTGCACATATTCTTCTAAAAGTTCTTTTGCTTGCGTTTGAACTTGCAGTGATTCATGCGCTTCTTTTGCTTTTTCAATCTTTTCTAAAAGAGCATCATCTTGAATTTTTTCTCCCACATCATATTGTTTAGAAAAATCCACGACCATTTTATCCATGTGCTTTTCTAAGTAACACACAAGGGCAGCTAAATGTTGGCAATCGTAGGCGTAGGGACAATCACAATTTGAATCGACAACCTCACTTTCTATTTGATCGATTTCAATTTCACACTCGTAGTTATTTTCATAAGAACCTTTGACCTCTGCCATAACTTTAATTTTCTTCGCATCTAAAGCAACAATCTTTGCATTTAAAATGGCTTTTTCATCAAAAAGAACTTTTCCATCTTTCAAAATATTTGCCGAAAAATCTTGTTTAACGCGTCGAAAATTAAGCATCTGTGTTTACCTTCGGGTTGTATCACTCTACTTATCGCTTTTTAAAGATCTTACAAAAGTTTCGCAACGAAAAAAACATTTTTTTTTAAAAATTCCCCATTTCCTCTCGTAGAAAAAAAAATAAAAAAATCCATCTAAGGATCTAAAAAAAAAAATACTGATGTTATGCAGTAAATTCTGCTTAAGAATAGAGCGAAAAGGGAAGAAGTACAAGTATGTCCGACAAACACAACTCTAAGGAGTTGCGTGAGGAGGAATACGAAGTAGATCGCCCTTTGCAGCCTTTCTTAAGTAGGAGTTAATGCATAATATCAGTAATTAAAAAATAGATTCTTGCAAAAAATTTGAAAAATGTTATATTGCAAAATAACACATTATTCCCCACTACCGATTCTGGGTCCAAGTTTCCTCCATTCTTTGATTCAGGATCGGTTTTTTTTTGCCTTGAATCTTACTTGCTCAAAATTTCTTGAAGGGGTATAATTGGGAGCTTGATGCGGGTATAGCTCAGTGGTAGAGCATCACGTTGCCAACGTGAGGGTCGTGGGTTCGAATCTCATTACCCGCTTTTATCAGTTTTTTTAAAAATTTTTAGTATAAAGGAATGCCATGGCTACTGAAAAAAAGACTTTGTCTAACGAGCACATTTCGATTGACATTGAAACTCTACCTCAATGCAAAATAAAAATCAAAGGTACACTCAAACAAGCGGTTGTCAAAGACTGCTACAAAGATGCCACAAAAGAAATTAGCAAAAAGGTGGAGATGCCAGGCTTTCGAAAAGGAAAAGTGCCTCCAGCGATGTTAGAGAAAAATTTCAAAAAAGACATGGTTGCAAAAACTAAGGAACTCGCTTTGCAAAAAACACTTTTAGAAACTCTCATTTTATCCAAGTTGCATATTTTACAAACCCATCCAACCCTGCGCTCAAATTTTAAAGTTTTTGATGTAGAAAAAGATTGCACCTTTGAATTGGAGTTTCAAGTAGAGGCTGAAGTTCCAGACATTGATCTCAAAGATATTAAAATAAAAAAAACCAAAGAAGAAGCCATTACACAAACGCATATCGATGACATGATCGAGCGTATGCAGCACTATTTTGCAGAATTTAAGGAAGTCAAACGTAAAATTAAGGAAAATGATTTTGTCGATTTAGATATTTATGATGAAGAACAAAAACAAATGATCTTTAACGATAAACGTTTTCGCGTGAATAAAAAATCGATGGCACTTTGGATGTTTGATGCCCTAAAAGACAAAGAAGTTGGGCAAACTTTTGAACAAACAAGCACTTTGGATGTCGATGCACCAAAAGAAGTGAAAGACAAATTCAAACCCACAAAATGCAAAATTACCATCAAAAAAATAGTGGAAGGAAGTTTTCCTGACGTAGATGAAGCGTTTGCAAAAAAGGTGGGGTCAAACAACGTCGAAGATTTACATAAAAATGCAAAAAAAATGCTTGAGCAACAATCCAAAGAAAAGGTCAAAGAGGAAGATCGCACAAGTTTGATTGAAGCGATTTTAAAAAAACATCCCTTTGAGATTCCAGAAGTGCTGCTAAGCACGCAAAAAGAACTCCTTTTAAAAGAACTTGTGTCTCGTTTGTCGGATGCCAGAGCTTTAGACAAAGACATTATCGAAAGAAAAAAAGATCTTGAACATACTGCAGAAATTCAAGCCAAAAAAATCATTCAAACGTATTTACTGACACAAAAAATTGCAAAAGAAGAGAAGATTGAAGTGTCACAAAATGAAATCATTTCTCATTTATTAAAAGTCATGCCACAGCAAGCTATGCAAATATTAAATGACCCCAATCAAACAGAAAAACGTGACGCAATGATTCAAGATACGGTGATTTACTTAACGCAAAACAAAGTTTTAGATCTTTTGATTGAAAAATTATCGAAGGATTAGGTATGCATAAAATAAGCGAATTAAACAAAGGATTTTTATGAGTAGTATTCCTTACGTGATTGAAGATACTGGACGTGGCGAGCGTTCCATGGATATTTATTCAAGATTATTACAAGATCGCATTATTTTCATTGGTCAAGAACTTTCAGATTCTCTAGCCAATGCTGTCATTGCGCAACTTCTTTTCTTAAAAACAGATGATCCCAAAAAAGATATCCATATCTATATCAACTCCCCTGGTGGTTATTTGACAGCTGGATTTGCGATTTATGATACTCTGCGCTTTTTGGAATGCGACATCAACACTTATTGCATAGGATTTGCTGCGAGTGTATCTGCATTGATTTTATCTGCAGGTACAAAGGGCAAGCGTTTTGCTCTTCCTCATGCTCGTATCATGCTCCACCAACCTTCAGGTGGTGTGGGTGGAACATCTGCAGATATTGCTCTGCAAGCACAGGAAATTTTAAAATTAAAACAAATTTTAGCAAAAATGCTGAGCACATCAACAGGAAAACGTTTTGAAGATATTTTAGAGGATTCAGAACGTGATTTTTATCTTGATGCTTTAGAGGCAAAAGAGTATGGTCTTATTGATAGTGTGATTGAAGCCTCAGCTAAAAGAGAAGTATTGAGCACATGAACCAAGAAAAACAGATTGTTTGTTCTTTTTGTGGACGGACTGAAAATGATGTAGAAAAGATCATTTCAGGACCTAATGCCTACATTTGCGACAAATGCATTCATCTATGTTTAGGCATTATTGACAAAAAAGAGGTAAAAGCACATCCGGAACATGAACTCAAAATCTTAAAACCTAAAGAGATTAAAGAGAGGCTGGATGAATACATCATCGGCCAAGAAAAAGCCAAGCGGACCATTGCTGTTTCTGTATACAATCATTACAAACGTGTCCGCACAATTCAAAACAACCAAGAAGCAGAATACAACAAATCCAATGTATTGCTTTTAGGTCCGACTGGATCTGGCAAAACATTGATTGCTAAAACTTTAGCAAATATTCTTTCTGTGCCTTTCACCATTGCAGATGCCACCACGCTTACAGAGGCAGGTTATGTGGGTGAAGATGTGGAAAATATAATTTTAAGACTTTTGCAAACCTGTGACTATAATGTGAAACAAGCAGAGCAAGGCATCATCTATATCGATGAAATTGATAAAATTGGCAAAACCACATCGAATGTATCTATCACACGCGATGTGTCTGGAGAAGGCGTCCAACAAGCACTTTTAAAAATCTTAGAAGGTAGCCTATGCAATGTCCCCCCTAAAGGAGGACGCAAACATCCTCAACAAGAATATATCAAGGTCAATACAGAAAATATTCTCTTTATTGTGGGTGGAGCTTTTGTGAATTTGGACAAAATTATCGCAAAACGCCTTGGAAAAGGGACGATAGGTTTTACGTCTTCTTCTCATGAAGGGTATAGCGAAAAAGAAAAAAACACGTTTCTTTCCAAAGTAGAACCCGAAGATTTAGTCCAATTTGGGCTCATTCCCGAATTTATTGGCCGTTTTAACTGTATTGCCAGCTGCAATGAGCTTTCTATCAACGAGCTTGTCGATATTTTGATAAAGCCTAAAAATGCTGTTTTCAATCAATATTCAAAAATGTTTGAACAAGAAGGAGTTAAGCTCAATTTTAGTCAGGATGCCCTCGTTGCCATTGCAAAAAAGGCAAAAGAAGTAGGCACAGGAGCCAGAGCTTTGGGCATGATTGTAGAAGAAGTGTTACAAGACTTGATGTATGAGACTCCTTCCGATCCTAGCATCCGTGAAATTATCGTCGAAAAAGACCATGTCAAAAAGAATACTCCTCCCATTGTCATCAGAGACAAAAAAGAAGTTATTTAATATCAACCTGAGTTTCTAAGTTTATTTCATTCATTTTCAGTGAGATAACTCTTTCTTCTCTTAGCTTTACCTTAAGAACTGATGTTACGCGATAAATCCAGTTTAGAGGAAGAGCGAAAGGAATGAGATACAAGTATTACTCAGAAGTTCAACTCCGTGAGAGTTGGGCGAGGAATAATACGATGTAGATCGTTCCTTGCAGCCTTTCTATAAGCTGGAGTGAGTAGCGTAAGGTCAGTTAAGAATAGCCTTTTGACCATTCCCTGCGGTAAAAATCCCAAGAATTTAAGAGTAATCTCCTCGTGATACTAAATAAACTAAACCCAAAACTCAGGTTATCAATCATTTACATAATTTTTGTCAAAAAGTGCCTTTTTTAGGTATAGGAAAGGTATGAAAGAAGAAAAGATCTTAAGGCAATTCGACGAGCTTTTAAAACATTCTAAGGATACTGATGTCTTACACTTAGAAGAGACTGTCCATGAATTGATCAAAATTTTCATGCAAATCAAAGACCAGCTAGAATCAGATGATTTAGAGGTAAGAAAAGAAGCTGTCAAAAATCTCAATCTTTTGCAAAAAAAGCTCAAAGAGCAGGCCGATTTTGCAGTCAAAGAGACTGGGCTTTCTCAAGATGAACTCAAAGAATACATGAATACATCTAAGAACTTTTCTGAAGATGAGTGGAAAGCCATCCAAGAAGCCCAAAAAGAGCTCAAAGATTATGAAAAGCAGCTTGTCCAACCCTCCTCATCCCCCGTTAAGCAAGAAAAGAAAGATAAGAAGGGTAAAAAGGGCCCTCCCAAGTCTAAGTGGATTACGGGATAATTGAAGCCTTATATACCAAATATTCCCTTCACTCAAAAGCACAGGCAAATCAAGCTAGTTCCTTAAAAACCAGTGGTTTATGTAAAAAACCCTTTTGTTCATAAATAATTGAAAATAAATAGCTTACACAAAAAAACCCCTTGAACAGCCAAAGCCAAAATTAATATGATTTTAATTTCCAGCACTTAAATACCTGCACGACAGCCTGTTAAACCACTAATTGCCCTATTTTCAATAAAAAACTATATCCCTGTGTGCTATAATATAACTAGGGATATTATAACTATTTTAAATTAACATATAAACCTGTCCTTTAAAAGGCTCTTTTTATTGAAGGGACAGACTAATAACCAAGGGGTAAAATATATGAATTCTAATCAAAGCCAAGCAGCTCTATATGACAAATTTGCTGGTAATAGCACATTTGCCCAATTAGAGCAGATTGTTCAAGAGCGTAATAACGCTGTGACCAATCATAAAAAGAACGATAATACAAATGCGTATTCGCTGTCTAAGGCTTCTGAATCTCTTGCCAAAATGGCAGAAAATGGCACTAATGTAAAAGGAAAATTAGGAGCAGGAGCACCTACAACAGGCGCTTCAAATCCAGGTGGTTCTTCAACTCCTGGAGTCGGTTCCGGCAATCCAAATGTCGGCGCAGGCCCATCTCAAGGTTCTCAAGGCTCATCTTCTCAATCCCCTACATACGGCGGAAGTAATGCATCACAAAACACACCTAATAACTGGCCCGATCTTGGAAATGGACCAAATGACCAATATGATATGGCGATGTACAACTACTTTATGCAATCTATGTCAGGCGGAATGGATAACCCGAACTCTATTATCTACTTCTTAGAAGCGTTAGCTAAAATGATGTCAAGTGGAGATGCAGGAGAGCAGGCTCACTTAGCTGCTTTTACAAAAGCGCTTTGTGGTGCTACAACCACAGATCCTATCACAGGAAAAGGATCTATGTCTTATGCAAAAGCGATTGCAATGGTATTAACACTCGTAGATCTTTATGACAAAAAAAGTGGTGGAAGCCAAGACTTTTTAGGTCAATTAAAATCCCAATTAGCAGCTGGTGGATCTAATCCATTCATCGCACAAATCTTAAGTGCTTTAAATAATCCTGGAGATATCCAAAAAGAAATTCAAAACACTTATGGCATTAATATTAATAATCTCGATAAAGATGGTCTTAGTACACTCAAAACTATCCTAAGCTTTGCAACAGAAGCTCTTGCGATTAACTCAACCGGTCTAGATAAAGCAGGCGCTGCTTATAAAGCTTCTTATATGGCTATGTTAAGACAACGCGCTATTCAAAAAGAATTTGCTAAAATGGAAGGTAAAGGTGCAAATGCATTAGACATGATGCAATTCTTACTAGGAGCTATTTGTGGGGGTATTGATAACCAAATTTCCTCATACCAAGTCTCTATCGGAGCGCTTTCTGGTCCAGGTCAAGCTATTGGTGGTCTAAAAGGAGATTTAGCACCTGATCCAACAGCTTATGACAACACAACCGACGCTCAAACAAAAGCAAAAGACATCGCCAAATGGGTAAAACAATTAGAGCTTTATGCAAACAATCCTATTTTAAAAAAGAACGGTATTGCAACTTCTATTAATGATTTCTTGGCTAAATTGGATAAAATCTCTGACGGGAAAGTGACACTCAAAGACATCGTTGATGGAAAAACAACAGCAGCGCAAGACAAAACCTTTTTCCAATGGCTCATGACACCTCAAAGCGATGGTAGTGGTGAGGGTGGTTCTGAAAAAATGAACTCTGTATTGCAAGATGCAATCAATGATGCTGGGATTCCAGAACAACAGATCAGTTCACAAAACGATTTGGAAAAAACACTCTTTACAAATGCTAACCAACAAGCCTCTCAGAACCTTTCTGCAGCAGGTGGTGTGATTAAAGATTTAATGAAACTATTTTCATTAATGGTACAAAACCAAAAATCATAAGTTAAACAACTTATAAAAGGAGAAAAAATTATGTCAAACGCAAGCCCAATTGCAGCAGGTTTTAAGGAAGACCTTAATCACTCTCAGCTGCAAGCAACGATTGTCAGTATGGCAATGCAATGGAATAAAATGGAAGGTGATATCATCAAGGGAAATGCAATTTGTACACAAATGTTAAACAAGTTTGCAGAAAGAATTACTGCTGATATGAACAGAAAGTTCAACATTGATATCATCAACCTTAAAACTCTAGACAGGTATAACCCTAAGAGTAAAAACTACAGCCCCGAAGAAGTGCAAAAAAATATTGGTATTATGATGGCTGAAATCAATAAGTTGCAATCTGTTGCACAAAGTAACGTGCAAACTGTGACTGGTATTTCTGATGATACAAGTAACAAAGTAAAACAAGATATCTCTTCTGCACAGTCATTAATTACATCAGCTTCAACAATTGATACCACTGTATATCAAGCAGCTCAGCAAGCCGCTAACGGTATTTCAGCTTAAAGAAACAAGGAGAAAAAAATGATCGAAAGTATTCAAACTAGTACACCTCAGATAGATGCCAAAACTGCTGGCACAGACCCTGCGGCTTCTGGAGATAAAACTGCAGGCGCAGGCCCTAATGCTGTTGGTTTTATCTTGCATGGAGCTCTCTATTCTGTTCTTTTAGCTGTGATTGAAAGCTATCAACCTGCCCAAACAGATATTATTGAAGGGGATGCGCTTGCATCTGCAGGCTTTAATAATATGGTAGCACGGCTTGGCAAAGATAAGGTAAGTGCAACAGAAAAACTAGAATATGCAGGCGCAGATGGTAAAGGAACTATGACTAACCCAGCAAAAGGAACTCTGCTTTATGAATTTCTACATTATCCTACTGGAGGAACAGATAAACAAAAAATGGACAGCAACAAGCAAATTTCTGAACTGCAAGCTCAGATTAGAGAAGTGAAATCCATGTTTGATTCCAGCATTTCACAAGTACAAGGGGTGGCTACAGATTCAGAAAATAAGATGGCAAGCGCCTTTTCTGCCACAACCCAAACATATAAAAATTTACAAGTGATGCTAAATGGACCTATTGCAACCGCAGAAAACCTCATTCCTACATTAGGATCCCCAGTATCTAATTAAAAAAGAAAAAAAAGGAAAAAAATATGTCACACACAACCCCAACTCTACCAGTTAAGCCTAATCCCTCAGTAAATGGATCATTTTTCACTACCAGTACTGGAAAAAAAGGCAAAAATAAAATATTAGAAGATATGCAAGAACAAACAATGCTTGCAGAAGATAAATCAACACAAAATCAAGAAGAGGCACAAAAAAGCTCTTCTAAAGCAACCATGAGAATGTTGAGTGCTGATGAAACTTTAAGAAATGCCAAATTAGATAGCGTACAAACATCTAAATTATTAGAAGATCAGCTCAATTTGGATCAACTATTAAGCGCATTAAAAGTGCCTAAACAAGCTCAAGCTCAAGTCAAAGAGCTTTTGAGCAATCCCGAAAAATTGGCACAAGCACTTAAAGGATTTAAAATGCCTTCAATTCCAGCAGATTCTAAAACATTAAAGGCGGGTCAAGCTCTTAGTAAAAAAGCTGTAGAAGATCCAGAAGGCACACTCAAAAGTCTTGGAATTACAATCGATTCTAAAACGCTTCAAAAAACCACAAAAGACTTGATGGAAATCTTGCAAATGGCTTTCAAAGCTCTTGCAGATGCCCTCGTTGTAACCTCAAAAGCAAGTAACCAACTTGCAACCCTTGACCAAGTCCAACAAAAAGACCATGTCAAATATTTACAATCTATTTTAGCAGATATCACAAAAACAGGTTCTAAAGCGGTCGCAGATGCTAAAAAAGCAAAATTTTGGGACACCTTTAAAAAAGTCGCAAGTGCTGTTGCCGGTGGATTGATGCTCTTTATTGGCGCTGTATTATGTTGCATCCCCGGTGCTGAAGTTTTCGGTGTTGCTCTGCTTTTAGCTGGCGTAGTCACCATCGGTATGGGATGTTTTGGTGATGCTATTTCTAAAGGAATTGATAATGCATGTGATAAAATTCAAAATCCTAAATTAAGAGAAGCTGCAAAAATTGCTGCCAAAGCTACAATTGCTATTTTAGTTACTCTTGCCGCAGTTGCACTCATCATCGCAACAGGCGGAACAGCTACTCCTATCGTTGTTGCAGCCGCAGCTGCTGGCATCGGATCTCTTGTCGGAACCTTTGCAGGTCTTGGTGGAACCAGCGATTCCCTAGAACTCTACAACGATATTAAATATAACACAGATATGGAAAATACAGCTCTTGGCGCTTCAAAAACAAAAGAAGTGCAAAAAGAACAAAAAATCATGAACGATATTGTCCTTGCAATCACCATTGTTTCTGCTGTGATATCTTTAGGAGCATCTCTTTCCAGCCTCAGCAGCGTTGGAAGTGCATTAAAAAATATCGGAAGTGCAATGAAGAATGCTGGAAGTGCATTAAAGAATTCTTTTTCAGTTATTGATGAATCAGCATTAAGTATCGCACTTCAAGAAGCCCTTGCAGACTTTGCACAAGATCTCGGAAGTGCAGGTAGCAGCGCTTCTAAAGCCGCAACTAGTGCTGTTTCTAGCAGTGAAAATGCTGCAGCTAACGCCATAAAAAACTTCTTTACAAAAGTCTTCTCAAAAATACGTCCCAGCTCGCTAACTGCTTCAACAAGTCTATCTAAATACGCAACTACGCTCTATTTACTTTCACAAGGCTCTCAAGCGCTCGAACAAACTGCACAGGGCTCAGTTTCTTTCGCACAAGCTCGTAAATTAGAAGAAGAAGCTATAGCAACACTGACTGCTGGTATGTTACAAACTAACTTCCAATACTCTACTAATGCCCTCGATATTGGAACACAAATGGTGAAACAAGATGAAACCTCAAGACAGGCCCAAACCACACAACGTGTGACACAAGAACATGTTCGTGAAGATGAAATGCAAGAAGCAATGAAACAAATCGCAGCACTCCAAGAACAGATAGAGGCTTAAAAAGATTTAAAAAATTAAAGGAGAAAAAAATGAATAATCAACAAAACAATAACTTAGGAATGGTATTTGGATCTCATCTTGGCCTCGCTGGTGTCGCAGCTCCCTATACACAAAAAGCACTTGAAGAAAGATTAAAGATGATTCAAGATATACAAGCCTTCTTATCTCTTGTCTTTAGTATGGCTCCTGCCATTCTAGAAAAAATGCAGACTGTAGAAAAAACATTCTACACACAAGCCAGTAAAATGATTAAAGAGCAAGCTTACGGTCAAATGGCTGCAGGAATTGCTGGAGCTACAACAGGAGCTATTGGAGCTGGAATGGGAGCTAAGGGGTTAATATCCGGAGGTTCTTTAGTTAAAGAAGGTGGCATTCTACAAAGCTATAGCGATAAATTGAGCTTGCCATATGCAGGAAAACTGGAATTGACATCTGCTCCTGAAACAACAACCAATCCTTTTGAAGATACTTATAAAGCACCTACAAAACAAGAGACTTTCTTCAAAGGATTAGAAGCAGAAGGAAAACTTGAACAGACACCTACACTTAAACTAGATCCAGAAGCTGCAAAAACAGCTGGAAATAAACTCTTGGCCAAAACCGAAGTTGACCCAACTGCAAAACGCTTCGCAACACAACGCGCAGGTGTTAACAATATGGGTAAAACTGCACGTACAGAAGAATTTGATAAATTAGACAGCAATACTTTAGGAAAAGAAAATGAAGCCCTAAGAGAAGCATATGCACAAAAATTTGCAGCTAAAGCAAAAACCATCTCTGAGCAAGGAAATGCACAAATGAACGCTCTGACTGGTGTTTCACAAAGCTTAGGAGCCATAGGTTCCGGTTTTGGAGGCATAGGTACAGGAATCGCTGGCTTAGTACAAGCAAATACTCAATTAGAACAAGCAGATACTGCTGCTGCCAAAGTTGCTAATGAATTTATCAGTCAACAATTTGGTAAATTGAGTAATAGCTCTATCGATGAATTGCAAGCTTTTGTCAACGCTTTAGATGCGCAAGTTTCTGTAGATAACCAAATAAACGAACAGCGTGGATAAAAAAAGTTCCCCTTGAAAAAAGTAAGCCTCTTTGGAATTTTTCCAAAGGGGCTTTTTTTTTGTTTGTAAATAATTCACAAATTTTTAAAATAGAGGAGTTAGCCGGGAAATTGTGAGGTTAGGATGAACTTAGAACTTTTTTGTAAAGATCTTCTAAAAGAATTAAAAGTAGATGCATCAAATATGCATATTCAAACAAAACAACCGCTTTCTATTAGACTCTTGCTTGACAAGCATTTAAACGTTGAGCTAAAAGAACAAGAAATAGGGCTTTTGGTCTCAGCCCCCCTGTGTCAGATAGAGGCAGAAGAGATCGAAGAGGTGTATGCATTGCTCTTAGAAGCAAACCTTTTTGGTCAAGGAACGGGAACATTTGGTGTACTCGGACTGACAAAAGATGGGAAAATGCTATTGCTCAATTTGGATATAGATTTTGACTTAACCTATGTCCAATTTAAAGAAAGAATGGAAGATTTCTTAAATTATATTGAGTATTGGCAAAAAAAGATTGAACTAACGCTAGAAGAAACAAAGTCTTAAAAATATGGCGCCGAAACTCGTTGCAGAAAGTGGTCTGTTAAAAGGAAAAGTCTATTCTCTTGAAGGACAAGAGGAATACATCCTTGGTCGCGATCCTGATCTTGCTAATATTGTATTAGAAGATCCCTCTGTTTCACGAAAACATCTATTGATCACCGAAACCGATGAGGGCTTTTTTGCGCAAAACCTAAGCTTAATCAACCCTTCGCTCTTAGACGACAAGCCTCTAAAAGAAAAAATGCCGCTGCAAGATGGTCAAGTGCTTCAAATCGGCTCCACACATTTCCGTTACACCACAACGTTTGACGAAACCTTCAAAGTCAGTGACCAAGAACTCGACACCATCTTTGAAGAAGACCATAAAATGCCTACCTCTTTTGATTTTTCCATGCCTCCTCCCTCCCGTTATTTGCTCAAAGTCCTCTCAGGTCCCAATGCCGGAGCTGAGTTCTTCATGGAAAAAAACAAGCCCTACAAAATAGGGAAAGATCCCTTAAAATGTGATATCATATTCTATGATCGCAGTGTCTCTTCTGAACATGCTAGCATTGAAATCAAAGACGACGGAACCATTTTGATCAAAGATCTAGACTCTCGAAATGGCGTCTTTGTATCTGGAGTCAATGTAGATGAAGACAATATTGCCTTTCAAGACGTGGTCTCTTTAGGCACCACAACCTTTGTTGTGATCGATACAGAACAAGAACAACCTACCATCATCTCGCCTGTTCCTAGAGAAGTTCGTGCAAAAAAAGAAGCTAAACCCATTTCTAGCTGGAAAAAAATATTCGTTCCTACACAAGATCTTGCGATCGCTTCTGTCTTCACACTCATTGTGCTCATCATCGGCGTCTCCATGCTCATGCTCTTTAAAGGGACACCTAAGGAAATCGCAAAAATCGATCATACTATGGAGATCAAAAATACGCTTCAAATATATCCTTCTTTAGAATTCACTTATAACAACGTGTCAAAAGATCTGTTTTTAGTGGGTCACTTATCTACAGAAGTGGAAAAAGATCAAATGCTCTTCGAGCTTGGCTCTCTTAGCTTTTTAAACAAAATTGATGATAACGTGGTCGTGGACGAACTCATCTGGCAAGAAATGAATAGCATTTTTGCCAAGAATAGCGATTGGCAATCTGTCACTATGTATTCTCCTGGACCTGGGCAATTTGTCGTTTCTGGATACCTAGACAAAACCGGTGATGTGGCCAAATTACAAGATTTTATCAACCTGAACTTCAACTTTGTCGATCAACTCAAGAATGAGGTGTATGCCGATGATATCTTGACACAGGCAATCGATAAAATGCTTGCCCAAAACGGCTTTTTTAATGTGCAATCTAGTTTTGCAGATGGTGGAGCCACGCTGCAAGGTTCGATTAACTCTAATAATGAAAAGAACTATCTCAATTTATTAAACAATTTAAGACACGTTGATGGAATTAGAAAAATTAATGACCTTGTGGTTGTGCAAAAGCAGCAACAAGAAGATGCCATTAGCCTCGGATCACAATTTGTTGTGAGTGGAGTATCGAAGCAAGCTAACAAAAATGTCAACGTTATTATTAACGGAAAAATCTACTTTCTTGGAGAGGGTTTTGAAGGGATGACTATTGTCAAAATCCTGCAAGACGAAGTGCTCTTAGAAAAAGATGGATTAAAATATAAGATTAATTATACTTTGTAAAAGAGGGGCAAATAAAAGGGGTCTTTATGTTTGGATATGAACAAAACAAAGAAAACAAACCTAACTCACTAGCTTATTATGGGTTTGAATTAGAAGATAAAATCGAAAAAGATGAAGGATACACCAAAGTCTTAGCAAAGCAAATCGATGATCGCATTTTACAAATTAAAGATTTCTTAAGACGAGGCGCGACAAAAGAAGATTTTGATAACTTAGCCATCGTCTTAAATGCTTACATCGCGTTTCAAAAAGTGATCAAACGCGTAGAAGCTCAAAAGTTATTAAGAAAAAGAAGGACATAAACCATGAGTGATAATCCTATTGAAAAATCTAAGTTGAGCTTGCAAGCTCTACTTGATAGTTACAATAAAATAAATGCATCTTTAACACAGCAGTTATCAGATGTAGCAGCGCAAGTGTCGGAAACAAGCCCTGGGCAATTTCTATTATTGCAAATGAAAACGTCCCAACTAGCGCAGATTGGGGAAAGTATTTCTAACATCATTGCCCAAGCAAACGCGATTATTAAAAATACAATCCAAAACCAACGAGCCTCTTAAGGAGTCATTAAATGATTAAAAATACAGAAACATTTAAAGAAGATATCCATCTTCTACTAGAAGCTGGTTTCATTGCCATCAATCAGGCAGATGAGGATTCGGCAAAAAAACTCTTTGATGCATCCATGCTTTTGGATGACAAAAATGTGCTTTGCTACGTGGGAAAAGGGTATGTTGCCTTGCATAAATTAGACACAAAAAATGCTGTAAATATGTTTGAAAAGGCTCTAGAAATTGATCCTGAAAATCAAATGGCAAGAACTTTTTTGGGTCTGACACAAATGTTCATCCCAAATAAGGTCACAAGCGGTGAAAAGACCTGCATGGAAGCCATGAAAGAAACCTCAGATCCACAAATTAAAAAATTTGCCGAATCTGCGATTGAATTTTCAAATACCTTCATTAAAAAAGGAATGGGGGGCACTGAAAGTCCAATGAAATTACATAAAAAGAAAAAAGAAAAATAAGATGGCACCAGAACCTTTAGATAATGTGAGTGATCCAGCAGGAGACCTTTCCCGCATCGATTATACGCAAGGACCCACAAGCTCAAAACAGCCTCAAAAGTCCTTCGAACAGGTCATGCAGCAAACCACAACTCCACAAGCGACCCAAGCGACCAATGTGACGCAGACGGGAGTCAGTCCTATGGATCTTGTGGCCCAAAACAAAGGTATCGTGGTTCCTCAAAATGCCGATGCCAATACCGTGATGCAATCGCTTGGGCAAGCCCAACAAAAAACGCAAGAAGTTCAAGGAAAACTCACAGCAAATCAACCCACACTGACAGATCAGCGCCAACAAGACCTCAAAACACAGCTCTCTCCAAATCAACAGCTCCAATTTAAACAAAAAATGCAGGGCGCAAATCAAAATATCACCGACGTTTCCAATAGCCTTGGGATGGATCCTTCGAAGTTTCAACCTAAAACAGCTTCACTCGGACCTTTTGGAAAGTTTTTTGACATGCTCTCATCTGGACAGAAGATGTTAACAAGCGCTCGAGAACAGATGCCCTCTCTAATCCAAGGTGGCAATGTGAATCCTGGAGACTTTTTGGCACTGCAATATAAACTTTCTCTTGCCACAATCAATTTAGAATTTGCGTCTCAGATTTTAGGTAAAGGCCAAGATGCCCTTTCAAAACTAATGAACATCAATATTTAAGATGGATTTAGGCGATCAATTTGACAAGTTTCTTACCCAAATGGAAGATGTTCAATTAGCTTCTGTCAATGGACGTATCAATGAAATTGTAGGGATGCTCATCAAAGCATCCATCCCTCAAGCTAAAATGGGTGAAACCTGCTTGATCAAACGCCCAGGCAAAGAACCGCTTCTTGCCGAAGTTGTCGGGTTTACGAAAGATGAAGCTTTTTTATCTCCTCTTGGTGAAATGTCTGGCATTGGGCCTTCTTCCGAAGTGATCCCTCTAAGAGTTCCCATGAGCATAAAAGTTGGCGACGCTCTTTTAGGACGTGTATTAAACGGCCTAGGAGAACCTTTGGACGAAGATACCAAGGGCCCGCTGATTTTGACAGAACGCTACCCTGTCATGAATGCCCCACCCAATCCACTTCTAAGAGCTCCTATTGACAAAACCATCTCTGTAGGCATTCGTTGTATCGATGGTGTGCTTACATGTGGACGCGGGCAGCGTATAGGTATTTTTGCTGCCGCTGGCGGGGGTAAATCTACGATTTTGGGAATGATAGCACGCCATGCCCAAGCAGACATCAACGTGATTGTGCTTGTTGGAGAGCGGGGTAGAGAAGTGAGAGAATTTATTGAAAACTCCTTGGGTGAAGAGGGCTTAAAGCGCTCTGTTGTGATTGTTTCTACATCAGACCAGCCTTCCCAATTACGTCTCAATGCTGCCTACACAGGAACTGCCATTGCCGAATATTTTAGAGCTCGAGGCAGAAACGTCATCTTGATGATGGACTCGATCACGCGTTTTGCAAGAGCGTTGCGTGAAATTGGCCTCGCTGCTGGAGAGCCTCCTGCAAGAGCCGGTTACACACCTTCTGTCTTTGCTACACTGCCAAAACTATTGGAACGTTCTGGAAATAGCGATAAGGGATCGATTACTGCTTTTTACACCATTTTGGTCGCAGGAGATGATATGAACGAACCCGTGGCAGATGAAACGCGTTCAATTTTGGATGGCCACATTATTCTCTCTTCAGAACTGGCACGTCAATACCACTACCCTGCCATCGATGTGCTTTCTTCCACATCTCGTTTGCTCAATCACATCGTCAGTAAAGAACATCTCGAATACATTGGAAAAGTGAGAGAAGTGCTTGCGCATTACAAAAAAAATGAACTGCTCATCCGTATTGGTGAATATAAACCAGGATCCGATGCAAAAGCCGATTTTGCCATCAAATACATTGAAAAAGTGAACCGATTTTTAAGACAACGTATGGATGAAAAATCGAGTTTAGAAGAAACGGTGCAACAACTCAAAGCCCTATTTAGATAATGAAACTCCAGCATAATACAAATTTTATTAAAAACTTCATCAAAACCTCCCTAGAAGAGTTTTACATAAAAACGCTCCGTTTTTTGTATTATGCAGGAGCCTCATAATGATTAAAAAATATCCCCTAGAACAACTGATCGCTATTAAACAAAAACGCGTCGAAGATGCTGAAAATGTCTTTATTGAAAAGAAAAAAATCTACCAAAAAGAACTCGAAAAACTGAAAAAAGAAAAAGAAAAAAAAGATGAAATCAATCGCTATTATGAAGAAAAACTCGAAGAATTTTACACCTCTTTTGAAGCAGGGACAACAAGCATTAAAATTAAACAAAAAAAGGAGTTTTTGAAAAAGATTTTAGAAGATCTAAAAGTCCAAGATCAAAAGCTCAAAGAACAGGCAAAAAAAGTCGATGCGGCAGAAGAAGAAAGGATTGAAGCGAAAAAAATTTTGGACCAGAGACGCATAGACGTTGAAAAAATTGAGATCCATCACGTAGAGTGGGAAAAAGAGGAAAAAAAAGAAGAAGAGCGAAAACTTCAAGTCGAACAGGATGAGTTGGGATCTTCAACATATGCGTATCGAAAAAAACGCAGAGAAAAAGAGGGGTATTAGATGTCTGATGTAGAAAAAATTTCTGATAAATCTAAATTCCCAATGGATAAGCGCGAGGGCGTCAAAAAAGAGATCGATCCAACAAAATTTCGTCGTTATGTTGACAAGATACAAGAAACAGACCCAGAAGAGCAAAAACGACGCAAACTTCCTGGCGAGCAAGAAGATAAATATGTGCAAAAGTTTCCTGAAAAAGAGAATCAAAATGAGGGCAAGGGAGCAGGGCTTGGTGCCTCTCAAAACAGCCCTGATTATTCCAAAAAAAGTCAAGAGCCAACCGGCCCCAAAGATCGCACCTTCGCACCCACAGGAACACAGGAAACTGGAGACACAAAAGAGAGTGGAAAAACCAAAGAATCTGGCGCAACAAAAGAAGCTGGAAAACCCATGAAAGAAGAAAAAAAAGAGGAAATACTCTCTCCTCTAGAAATCGCCGCTTTAAAAAAAGAAAAACTCGAACGACCCACAACAAAAGCTCCTCTAAAACTCACCCCAGAAAAAGAACCTGCTAAACTGGCACCTAAAGTAAAGCTCCCAGAGTTACCTCAAGCACCAAAAGCTGCACCCCCACAACCTTCAAAAGTTCAAGCGCCAAAGCCTCCTGTGCAAGCTCCCAAGCAACCTCCTAAAACAACAGCTCCTGCAGCTGCCGCCCCAACAACAAAAAAAGAAGAAGAAAAAAAGATAGAACCTTCTAAAACAACTGCGCCCCTAACCGGCGCGCCGAAAACTAAGAAAGAAGCTCCAGCTATTCCCATACAAGCAGTTATTGGACAAGTTCCCATTACACCTTTGGCAAAAGAAGTCGCAGCAACGCCCCAATCAACCTACACTCCAGCTATCCAAAATCCCGAAATTTTACGCCTTTTTTCCTTCATGGTCACGCAAATCACGATGGTGGTACAACGTGGCGAAACCAATGTGACCATCACATTGGGTGGTCAAGCATTTCAAGATTCTGTCTTTAATGGTTCACAAATCGTGATCAAAGAATCGCCTCTAGCTCCACGTGAATACAATATTGAACTCTATGGAGCAACAAATGAAGCACAAACGCTTTTTGATGCACATGCAGAAGAACTTTTGAGCGTCTTTCAAAACAAACAATACCCTTTCATGGTAAAAAGAATCTCAACATCAAAAACGAAAAAGCATATGATTGAAAGAAAACCGACAAAAGATCAGGGAGAGTTATCGTGAGTGCATTTGTAGACCATATCGAATCTACGCTTTTAGATCTTGTTGACTTTCCAAAATCTTATGCAGCTTTAGACTTACCTATTCAAGAGCTCAAAGAAGGTATCAAACAACAGCTCAATTTAGATAATTTAGAACTGCGTTTTAAACGCCCAAAAATCGAGAAAAATACTGACTTTACCACCTCTTGTTTTGTGATTGAGTTAAAAACGGCTCTCAATGGCAATCTCTTTTTTTGTCTTCCCAATGAACATTTAAAAACACTTGTCGAAATTCTCTCTAAAAAAAAGATCGACATTCTTGATCCCGATCTTGCCAAAAGCATCTTTTACACATTGACTTTAGAAAGCTTAAATATCATGCATACCACACAATTTTTAGAAGATCTCAATTTCAAACTTGTCACCCACGCTTCTACAATCATACCTCCTGTTTTCAATTATGAAATCACAGCAACCATCAATAAACAAGAGTTGCATTTTTATCTCATCTATTCCAAAGAATTTGCTTTGAGTTTTGATCGTTTTATTGAACCCAATCTTCAATCCAAAATCCCCAAAGAATTTGAAAATACCATTGACTGTACCCTTAACTTACAAGTCGGATCTGTGGATTTATACTTAAATGAATTCAAAAGCATAAAAAAAGGAGACTTTGTTGTCCTTGATCGTTGTACGATCGATCCAGAAACAACGCACGGCACGCTCAGCTTTATGTTAGATAAGCGCCCTCTTTTTGTGGGCAAGTTAAAAGAAGATAAAGTCAAAATATTGGATATGCTTGAAATACAAGGAGAGATGATGAACGAGGACAAAATAGAGCCAGAAGAAGAAAATTGGGTCGAAAACCCAGAGATTCCAGAACAAGCTACCTCAGAAACGATGGAAAATGAAATCGAAGAAGCAATAGGAACGGCGGGTGAAAAAAAAGTAGAAAAATCCAAAGAAGCACTGATTAAATCCGAAGATATTCCCCTCACTATGAGTGTCGAAGTCGGCCGCATCAACATGAGCGTAAAAGAATTGTTAAATCTCACCCCAGACCAAACGCTCGATTTAAAAATCGATGTGACAAAGGGTGTGGATTGTTTGATCGGAAACAAAAGAGTTGCTAAAGGAGAACTTGTTAAGTTAGGCGATTTTTTAGGCGTTCGCATTACCGAGATCAGACGCTAAATCTTTTGACTATCAACCTGAGTTTTGGGTTTATTTCACTCATTCTCAGGGAAATAACTCTTTCTTCTCTTGGCTTTGCCTTAGAAATGACCTTTTGACCATTCCCTACGGTAAAAATCCCGAGAATTTAAGAGTCATCTCCTAGTGATTCTGAATAAACTAAACCCAAAACTCAGGTTATCAAAAAGATACGCAAAAAAATGACTGTTTGAAAGACAAATTTTACAAATCTTGGTATCAATAGGATTAATGGAAGATTTTTTTTTCAAACAAAAAACCCTTGCCTCTGATTTTAATCAGCCTATTTTAGAGCCTGTAAATATTCCCGATCTCATTGGCCCTTATAAGATCGATTCTTTTTTGAAAAAAGGCGGCATGAGTGAGTTGTTTTTAGCCTCAGATCCTGAAAGCAAACTCCCCCTTTGCATCAAAGTTTTGCCCAAACATTTTACCAGCAATGCTTCTTTGATCAAGCGTTTTTTAAAAGAGGCAAAAATCATTCAAATGACAGACCATCCCAACATTATCAAACTTTTTGGACAGGGAGAAGATCCCCTTGGGCTTTATATTGCCATGGAATTTATCCAAGGACTCAATTTAAAACAGCTGCTTTTCCAAAATAGTCTATCGCAGCAAAAATCTTTGAGCCTTGTGCTCAATATTAGCTATGCTCTGATGCATCTTCATGGACATGGCGTGGTCCATAGAGATCTAAAACCTGAAAACATTTTGATCGATCATAAAGGCATTCCCAAAATTATCGACTTTGGAATTGCTCAGGTCAATCCCAATGCCTTTACCCAAGAAAATCTAAAAATTGCAGGCACACCTGCGTACATGAGCCCCGAACAAAAAGAAGATCCTTCCAAAGCTTCTTTTCAATCTGACATCTATTCTCTTGGTGTGATTCTATATGAACTGATTTTGCAAAAACAGTGCTATGGTATGATCCAGCTCGAACTCATCCCAGAGCGGCTTAGAAAAATTTTACAAAAAGCCTTGCAACCAGATCTAAAAAAACGCTATTTGGATATTGTCGATTTTGTTCAAGATCTAAGCACATACATCCACAGCGGAAACATCGAAACACTCTCCTCAAGCGATTTCGAAAAACACGTCAAAGAAGAACTGGTTTCAACAAAAACACAACTGTGCCACCTGCCACCTCTCGATATTAATCTTTTTGAATTTGCAAAAACGCATTTAGAAGGTCCCTATGTCTATGATTTCCAAATTCTCGAAAATGGCGATCTACTCCTTGTGCAATTTGGACTTAAAGAATCGATTTCAAGCTATCTTCATCTGTCCAATATTTTGGGTGCATTTAAATCTAAAAAATATAAAACATTGCAAGAATCCGTCGAACATTTAGATCAATTTATTAAAGAACAAAATATTCCCTCGCCCATCGCGCTATTTTTACAAATCCACCCACAAACAGATCAACTCCATTTCCTTTCCTTTGGTCATGTGTATTTGTTTCATGAAAGTAGAGAACCTGGATCTGCAAATTACATTTCTCATCGCAATCCTAATTTAGGAGAACTTAAAAGCTACAATTTACCCACAAAAACCTTTCGATTTTGGAAAGAAGATTGTTTAACATGGTTTTTATTTTCGCATTTAGAAGATTCCATGGAACAATTTTTAACACAATGCTTAAATGATTCTCATGAAAATGCTTCAGAAAACCGCCTTTTTTTACTGCTCGATCAAATCAAAATAAAAAGCCACAACGCCTTTGTTCTTCCTTTCATTGCAACGCTATTAAAGAAAGAATAACACACATTCAAGAGTTATTTTTTACATCTCTTTTTTTAAAGTCCTCTTACTAGTGCATAAAGTTCATTTTTGCTATTGGTATAATTTGCATAATCATTTAGAATAAAGCAAGTTCGCGTGAAGTAAAAAAGGGGTCGGTCGGCAAGATCCGATTTTAGTTTTTGATGAAACAAAAAAACGCATTGCATTGGCTAAAAAAGAGTGTTTTTTTTCTCGCATTGTGCTGCTTTCTTAACATTAGTTTTGCAGACACAACGGCCGATGATACAACACCTCAGACAAGCACCTCTGACACAGAGGTTGTACAAACAACGCCATCAACTCAAGAAGATGCCACGCCCCCCCCATCTACAGACACAAACAAAACAGATCTTTCACAAGAGGTGATTGATCCTTCAAATGTAGCCCAACCGGAACAAAAGCAAAGCAATCCATGGTGGGATTTTATTTTAAAAGGGCGCCCTCAAAAATCCAAACAAATTTCTCCAGAACCACCTAAAACCGCTCCTGTTCAAGAAAAAGATCCCTGGACACAAAATGAAAATGGTTATGAAATTAATTTCAACAATGTCTCGATTGTCGAAGTGATAAAAACCATCTCAAAGATGACAAAACTCAATTTTGTGTTCGATGAAAGTCAACTCACTTTCAATGTTACCATTGTTTCTTCTGGCCCCACCTCTTTGGCCAACTTGATTTCCAGTTTCGTTCAAGTGCTTCAAGTCAATGGGTACACGCTTTCAGAAGAAGGCAATGCGTTTGTGATCCATTCTGTCGGTGAAGTGAATAGTCTTGCCAAATTTGTCTTGCCAAATGAACAAATCCCTTTTGAAACAGCTTTGATCACAAAAGCCTTTTCTTTAGAAAATCTTGCCCCTTCTTATATTCTAGAAACTGTCAAACCCCTGCTTTCACAATCTGCTTTAATTGAAGCAAGCGATTCCACACGCCATTTGATCATCACAGACACTCCAGGAAATATCGCAGCTTTGCAAAGGCTTGTGACATTTTTGGACTCTCCTAATGAATCGGCGCAAATTGGTGTCTACAAAGTTTCTAATTTTTATGCCTCTTCTTTGACCACGCTTGCCGACAAAATTTTACAAGCATTACCAGACAAAACAGATGTATTATTGATTCCACAAGACACCAGTGAAAACATCATTATTGTCGCAACGCCTTATCTTGTGAAAAAGACACAGAGTCTTTTAAAACAGCTCGATCAAGTATCCATTGCTTCTGGCGAAAAACAGCAAAAACAAGTGAATTTTGAAAATATTTTCCTCTACACACCACAATTTCGTTCTTATGAAGCTGTGTTAAGTGCTTTGAAACTCATCAATACCAATCTTGAAGAAATGGGATCTTCCTATTCTGATTTAAAAGACGTGGTTGAGTCTGCATATTGGATACAAGATATTTCTGCATTTTTATTCGTAGGTGATCCTCAAAACATTTCAAAACTCCAAGCCATTTTAAAAGACATTGATTCGGCGTCCACAGACGCTTACCCAAGCTCTACTGTGCTTTTCACTTATGACCCTCAATACATCACTACAGAAGATTTGACAACAGCCCTACAAAACGTGGCGACTAATCTAAAAGCACTCAAAAATGCAGCACCTGCATTGATTCATATGCTCGAATCGATCCATATCATTCCTAAAACAGAATCTGTGATCTTTGTTGGAGAAAAAATAGCCCTTGCACAATTGCAAGAAATCCTTAAATCCGTCGATATTGATATTGCGAACGTACCGATTGTCAAATCGCCTAACTTTAATTTTCTTGTCTATGATTTAAAATTCATCACTTTTAATGATCTTAACCAATCTTTGCAAGACATCACCCAAATCATTAGCAAAACTGATGATCCTGACAAAACCCTGATTGATACCATCAACTCTATTCATTATATCCAGGACACCAATTCAGTGATTTTCACAGGGTCAAAACGTTCACTGCAAAACGTCGAAAGTTTGCTTGAAAAATTTGATACAGAAGATCAACAACAGCGCGCACATCAGCAATTTTTCATCTACAAACCCCAAAATCGCAAACCTAAAGATATCCAAGATAGTCTTCAAGAAATGACCAGTTATCTCAAAACTCAAGAGATGATCGATCCACAAATGCTCGACATGATTGAAAGTGTCAAACTCATCCAAGATACAGGCTCTTTGCTTTTCGTCGGCAGCCAACAAACCTACACTCAAATAGAAACCCTTTTGCAAAATATTGATATACCCGCTGGACAAATCACAGTGAGCGCTTTGGGCACTTCTAATTATTTAATTTATTCTATTACAGCAGCCCAAGAAGTAAAATTGATGGATGCTTTAAAAGAGTTGGCAAAAAAATTGCAGTCAACCCCTACACCAGATAATGAACTCATCTTTGCGCTGCAACATCCTGAATACATCTCCCAAACACATTCATTGATTTTTGTTGGCGACGATAACACGCTTAAAGAAATTTCCGACATCATGTCAAAGCTCGATATCTCTCCAGCAGGTCAATCGATCACAAATTTCGTTCTCTACGTTCCTCAATATTTAGAACCCCAAGAAGTGATTGATGATTTAAATGTGATGGCTTCTCAACTTTCCGATTCAGGACTCAATGATCAATCGCTCATTTTAACACTTTCTTCTGGTGTTTATTCTAAAAAAACAGGTGCCATTATTTTCACAGGCACAGAAGACTCACTTGGAAAAACACAAAACATTTTAAAAACATTGGATGTTCCCGACTCTTCTGTAGGCCAACACCTCTTTATTTATAAACCACAAAATCTCTCTCCAAAAGAATTACTTGCGTCTTTGCAAGCTGCCGTCAAACAGCTCGATGGAAAAAGTGAATACCAATTAAATACTGCCATTAAAAACGGGAAAATTATTGCAGGATCTCTTTCTTTCAAAGGCTCTGAAGCTTCTGTTCATCACATTCAAGAGATGATAAAAACATTGGACACAATTACGCCCGATGCAAATCAACAACAGATTTTCATCTATACACCTCAATACATGTCCATCACTCAGTTGAAAAACAACTTAGAAAACCTTGTAGATAAATTAGAACAAGATCCCTCTTCATCGAGTTTGGTTAGCATCATAAAAGAAAGCTACGTAGAAAAAAAATCTAATGCTGTTGTTTTCAAGGGACCTGCTCAGATTTTAGACCAAATCAAAACTGTTTTACAAGAATTGGATCAACCTTCTACAAAAGAAGAAGCCATTTTTGTCTATACTTTAAAAAACGTCTCCATCAAAGATGCGACTTACTACTTAAGCACTGTTGAAGATCATTTGAAAGAAGCACCAAACCCAGATCATGCGCTCATAGACGTCATTGAATCTGCAAAATCCATTCCTCAAAGCAACTCACTCATGTTTACAGGAAAAGCTCTAGCCATTACTCAACTTCAAGAGTTGCTTGCAAAATATGACAGTCCAGACAATGCCCCTTCTCCAAAACAATCACAGTCTGCATTTATCATGTACACACCAAAATACATCTCAGGAAGTACCCTCGTTTCTAATTTGAAAAGTGCAGGTAAAGAACTTCAAGATTCTGGCCTTGCCAATCCTTATTTGATCAAATCCTTACAAACAGCACGTTACAACCATGACTCCAATTCAGTCATAGTCACAGGAAATGATTCCACACTCAAAGACGTCAAAGATCTTATCTCCCATTTCGATACCACAAAAGCTGCTCCCTCTACTACTGGCAGCAAAAGCAACTACCTTGTCTACAAACCAAAATTTGTCACAGGTCCCACGTTAGAGAATTGGATGGTAGATTCGACAAAAAATCTAGAAAAATCCGGGCTCAATGATCCCAAACTTATCGATGCTCTAAAATCTATGCACTATAATAGCGACACAGGCACTCTCACTTTTTCTGGAGACCAACAATCGCTTGCTAAGGTGCAAGATTTGATTAATGACTATGACAATGAATCCAATGCGCAAAATGGAGAATCTGGGCTTCCCTCTTCAGAAGGCCTGACATTTTTGGTCTACAAATTACAATATCATCAGGGCGATGAAATCATTGATGCTCTATCTAGCATTAGTACCGATTTACGCAAATATCAAACAGGCACAGAAAATGATGTGGTTCTCAATGCGATTTCTTCTGTTCAATGGCTCAAAATCACAAATTCCCTTTTAATTTCTGGCTCTTCAACAACCCTACAAAAAATAAAAAGTCTTATTCAAAAACTGGACATTCCTTTGCAACAAATTTTCTTAGAAGTGTTGATCATTAGAACAAGCGCTCTCGATATTCTAAATTTTGGTTTGCGCTGGGGAACTGCCGGAACCATTTTAAAAAAGTTTTCTACCGCTTTCGGCCTTTTTCCTGATACCGGTAATTTCACTAACTTAAACAAATTTGGTTCTAACATTTTAAACGCAGGGGGGACTACTACTCCTGCACCTACAACAGTGGGAGCTAATGGTTTTGATTTAGGTGTTATTGGAGATATTATTTTCCATAAAGGCAAATCCTTTTTAACACTAGGAGCTTTGGTAGCAGCGCTTCAAAAAGATTCAAATGATACCAGTATTCAAACACATAACACTGTCGCGCAAGATAATCAGCAAGCGCACATCTTTTCCGGATTTAACCGTCCCTTTGATCTGTCGAGTTTTACCCAACAAATTTCCACTGGTGGAACCAATTCTACTGCAACTAATGAGTACCGCGACGTAGGATTTGATCTACAAATCACACCCATTATTGGAGGAGATGATATTATCACACTGATCATTGATCAAAAGTTTACAGAATCGTCAGCAGAACAGCTCAACAATGTACAAAGTAATACGGTTTCAAAACAGGTCACCACCACACGTGTACGCGCGCCTAACAACCATTTTATCGCCCTTTCTGGCGCTCTTACAGATACACGCTCTCGCGCCAAAACAGGTATTCCTTGTTTAGGTGGACTTCCTGTTGTCGGCGCTTTATTTAGTGATGTGACAAGAACCAATCAAAAAGATAATATCATCATCTTTATCCGCCCACAGATTATCACTTCTGACCAACAAGTTGTCAATATGACAGAAAGACAAGAAGATCGTTTCAGAGAAAACGCAGGAAGTTTAGAACTTCAATATGACGTCGATGACGCAATCAATATGATGGTGCCCATAGATGAGATTGAATAACTATTTTTTACTTCTTTGCTGTCTTTTTTTATGCAGCTGTTACAAGCCTAAAAAAGAGACCGACATGATGGCCTATTCGATTTCAGAAACGCAACTGCGCTCACTCGGCACTTGCTTTACTCCATTTACAGAAGAAGAAAAACAAAAAAGTTTTGCAAAGGAGTATTTGATTGCTATCAATTTTGCAAAAGAGCTCGATTACTATCGCGCTGTGACAACTTTTAAACGTTCCAAGGTTCTTGCCGAAATCGAAGAACCCGATCGCGTCCATCAAGCAGAATATGCCATTCTACTCTCCTATTTTTTAGCCAATCGTTTTTACGATGTCGCTCGCGAATTTGAACGTTCTAATTTACGCAAAGAAATGCAACCCGACTTTCCCGCTTTCCATGATCTTGTCATCATTTTGCATGAAAGCTATTTAAAAATTGGTAATGAAGAAAAGGCAAAAGAAGCACTTTCACTACTAGACAAACAAGATGAAGTGACAACAGATCGCATCGAAGTGTATGATGTGTTAGATAAGGGACGCTTTAAAGAGCTCTACACATACACGCAAAACAAACCCTACGGCGACGATCTGCAATTTTTTATCGATCAATACCAATCTAAAGCTAAATCGATGCGAACAGCAGCGCTGTTATCGATGGTCATTCCAGGCTCTGGCTATTTGTATGCTGGCCAAACGCGCTCTTTTGTAACCAGTTTTTTACTTAACACTTTATTCATTGTCGCAGCAGTGCATCTTTTTAACAAAAATCATATTGCCGCCGGCGTGGTTGTCTTGGGTTTTGAAATGGGTTGGTACTTTGGTGCCATCTACGGCTCTGCACGCGCAGTCAAATTCTACAATGAACGCCTGTATGGAAAACAAGCCAGATGGCTTGCAGAAGAATATAAATTTTACCCAGCTTTAAATCTAAAATGCGCATTTTAACCAACACTGTGCGAAAAATCTTAAGCGTAGGAAGACTGCAAGGAATAATTTGCGGCCTATTGCTCCTCTGCTGCTGTAGTTGGCAAAAAACCACCTGGGAAGAACCTTGGGGCAAAGACAAAGAACTTGTGCATTTTGATCGCACAGAAAAAAAGACACAAAAAACATCCTACAATCCGCTATACCACGCCGGGATTTTGATGATTCAATTCCACCAAACGTTCATCTCCCCCATGAACCAAGACAGAAGCAATTTCCGTCCTACAAGCTCGCAATATGCCATGGATGCGATCAAAAGACATGGTTTTGTACAAGGCTTTATCATGGGATGTGATCGCTTAATGCGCGAAAATGATGATGAGTGGGTCTACAATCAAAAAGAGATCAATGGCATCTTGTGGAAATATGACCCTGTCGAATAATAACCTGCGTTTCTAAGTTTATTTCATTCATTCTCAGGGAGATAACTCTTTCTTCTCTTGGCTTTACCTGAGAAATGGCCTTTTGAAAAGCTGGATGAAGAGTTGGACGAAGTCAATTGTTCCTTGCAGCTCTCCTATGAATTGGAGTTGCTGCGTAACATCAGTTAAAAAAATCTTGCAGATTTGTACAGAATTTTACACAACTATCTGATAATTAGATATTTAGTGTTTTACACCCATAAAAAGTTTAGGAGCTTTTATTATAAAATCTATTCATTTATAATAACCCTACCAAATTGAGTATTCTTATGACTAAAATTGCTATTTTGGGCCGTCCCAATGTGGGAAAGTCCTCATATTTCAATAGGCTTTTAAGCAAGCGTTGCGCCATTGTGGATGATGAGGCTGGCACCACACGTGACTATATCTCAAATATGCTAGAGATCGATGATACTTCGATCGAACTGATCGATACAGCAGGGCTCAATCTACACAAAAATGACCCTTTTTCTCTGCAAGCCACTCTAGCTCTGGAGATTGCAGATGCCATTGTCATGATTGTCGATGGAAAAACAGGCCCTCAACTTGAAGATAAAAACATCGCCAAGCTCTTGCTTAAATCCAAAAAACCCCTTGTGCTCGCCATCAATAAAATCGACCATGAAGAGCAAGAAATTCCCCATTCCTTTTCTCAATTGGGAATCAAAAAAATGTTTGGCATTTCTGCTTTGCACAACAGAAATTGTTTTGAGCCTATCGAGTCTTTGGTTGCCGTGCTTCCCCCAGAAGCTCCAGAGCCTAAAAACATGGGTCCAAAAGTGGCCATCCTAGGACTTTGCAATGTAGGAAAATCGACGCTGACAAATGCATTTATCAATCAAGAACGGCTAGCTACCTCCACCATCCCTGGCACCACCCGCGACAGCATTTCTATCACTTTAATCCACAATGACAAACCCTATACTTTCATCGATACAGCAGGCATCAAGAGGCGCAATTTAAAAGTCGAGCTTGTCGAAAAACTTGCTTTTTTACGCACCAAACAAGCGCTCAAAGAGGCAGATCTTGTCCTGCTTCTTCTGGATGCGACAAAAGGCATGAGTGCTAAAGAAAAGAAAATCATGAATATGATTGAAGAGGAGGGAAAAAGCGTGTGCATCCTTCTCAATAAATGGGATCTTGTCAAAAACATTCGTCAAGAACATGTGACCAAAGCTTTAAAAATGCAGATTCCTTATCTTAAGCACTGCCCTTTTTTATGCATTTCCGCTAAAACCAAACTCAATCTAGAAAAAATTTTCCCTCACATCGAACATCTTCTAAATGAGAGAAACAAACGCATCCCAACAGGAAAACTTAATCAATTTTTAGAAAAAGTGATGCAACAAAGACCTCCTGCAATGCTCAAAGGAAAACGTTTGCGCATTTACTATACCACACAAGCTGGCACATCTCCTCCGACCTTTTTACTCTTCGTCAATTATAAAAACTTGATGCAAAAAACCTATATCCAATACCTAAAAAACCAATTCCGCAAAGCTTTTCAATTTAGCGGCGCTCCTATCAATGTCTATCTAAAATCCCACGCAAAACATTGATAACTGACCTTAACGCTACCTCCTATTCATAGGAAGGCTACAAGGAACAATCTACTTCATATTGCTCCTTGTCCAACTCTCATGGAGTTGAACTTCATCGCCATCCTTGTATCTTGTCCCTTTCGCTTTTCCTCTAAACAGAATGTAGCGTTAAGGTCAGTTGACAACTGTTCTGTGTTCTTGTAAAAGAAAAGCATGAACAAAGTTCCCAAAAAATCCCCCGATTCAGCCAAAGACACACAGTTTGAACATCTCTACCAAGTCTCTGAGAGCGAAGTATACGATTTTGTCCATCAACACCATCTATTTAAACAACTCGATCAATTTCCTGAGATCGCTAAAACATACTATACTTACACAATCAATAACGCCATCAAACAGATGCATAAAAATAAAAAGCTCACAACACTCTTTCATGCAGTGACAAAACCTCAAAGCACAGAAGAAAGCGAACTTAAAAAACTCTTGCCTTCCAAAACTGTTGCAAAATATTTGACCCGATTAAACCTCACTTTCTTAAAAAAAGAAGAGATCGAAGCACTCATAGAACATCTTCCAGAAAATTTAGAATTTGTCTCAGAAATCAATCTAGCTCATACTTATGTGCCCCCAAAAACTCTGCAAATGCTTCTCAAAAAATGCCCAAACCTCAAAAATTTACTCGTGACAGATAATCAAACAGATCACACCTATTCTTTAACAGCAGAAGATTTCATCTACATCCTAAAACTCTTTCCTCATATTGAAAAATTAGAATTGCACAACAAGTATTTCGACAAACTCAAAGATTTAGATACACATGGGATTAAATTGGACGATTTGAGTTTTTTTTATCTATCTAATGCACCTATTACAAAACAAGATTTTGTACAATTTCTCACCATCTGCCCAAATCTTAAAGAAGCAGAGTTTAATCGCTGTGAAAATTTAAAAGATTTAGATGAAAAGACCTTTCCTCAATTAGAAAACCTAGAAATCCTCCATCTCGTAGGAGATGCCAATCTTAAAATCCAAGATCTTGTTATTATCACTCAAAAATGCCCCCATCTCAAAAAAATCTATCTGACCAAAAATCCCTCCTTATCTGCCCAAGATATCCCCACAGATATCAAGAAAAAGATCATCTGGAGATAATTTTCAAATAATTCTTTGACATTTGTAGATAAATATCTATTGAACTTAATTCTTTTATGTTCTACAATCCTCTTATTATGACAAAGACTTTGCCAATAAACTCATCATTTTTACCCCCACTTAACAGGTTGGCGACAAAACCTATAAATTATTTTTTAGCCAGTATTATCCCCCTGCTCATCCTAGCAACTCTCTGGAAACAATCCTCTGACTTTAGAAAATTTGTGGTCAACACACTAAGTCGCACAGCGACAAGAGCTTCGGATTTAGTCCCTGCTCCGAGACCTTCTGCCGTAAGAGCACCAAGCTCTTCTATCTCAGCGTCTAGTTCATCTCGAATAGCTTCCATTTTTCCAGAAAATCTCCTTATTTACACAGCATCAAACTTTTATCTATCTGTAAATCAAATGATTACAACCGCTCATGCTCAACGAGAAAAGGGGGCTTTTGAGCTAAAAACTCTTCCTAAAGAAACAACGATTTTATCATCCCATGACCTTATTGGAAAAAGCTTACCAGATCAACCCGAAGATTTAATTGGCTTATTTCAATGGCATCATTTTGTGCAAAATCTTCAAGAAAGCAACTTTCCTTCTCGTGGATTTAAACCTGAAACATTCCAACAAACATTACAACGTCAAAAACAGATTTACAACATACAAGCAAAAGCAAAAGCTATCCTCCAAAAGCAGTTTCCAGGTTTAGACCCCTTTTTACTTGAAAGCATGCTCAAAACATCTACAGATTTGGACTTGAAGGAGCTAACTTTAGGAAATGCTAAGGAGTATCTTCTATTTATGCTGGCAACTAAAAAAGATCCTGCTGTGCTTGCTGCCACCGTCCAACATCAAATAAAAGCTGAAACAGATTTCTCAATAGAATCCCTAAAAGATTTCGTTGCACTGCTTCCAAAAGACCTACAAGGAAAAATGCTCGATTTTTTAGCCCAAAAATTGACACTGACTGCTATGAATGACAATCCTTTTAAACCATTTTATGACTTTAAACAAATGCTATTTGATAAAGTTCAGCTAAACTCACAGTTAGAATGGTTAAAAATCGAACTCGATAAAATTAAAATCGTAGATTTTCGTACGTATCTTTTTTGGTACCAACTCAAAAAAGAGTTTGGAAATCTAGATTGGATAGCAACCCTTTTAACTGATCTCATTTATAGTGGAGGACTTTCTGCGGTTGATGAACAACGTCTTCCTAATGAAAAAGCAGCCTTACAAAAGCTGTTAAATGCAATTGGGCAACTTTTAGATTGCCAAGTGCCCCAAATTGTCCTTGATCAAGACACATCTAATGATAGCGTACTTGCACAAGTTGCGCAATTTACATAACATTAATCCGGCAGGGAAGATAAAAGCTCTAGCCAATCGGATTGGGTGAAGGTCTTGATCACATCGGTTGATCTTGGCTGATCGAGAATCTCAAAGAGTTTCAATTTTCTTTGGATCATTCTGTCAATGGATTCTTCAATAGAATGCTGCGTCATCAATTTGTAAATTTGTACGCCTCTGACTTGGCCAATACGATGCACACGGTCTGTGGCCTGATTTTCCCAAGCAGGATTCCACCAGCGATCATAATGGATCACGCAAGAAGCGACGCTTAAATCCACACCAAGGCCAACAGCACGCAATGAACCAATAAAGACAGGACATTTGCGATCTTCGAAAAAGCGCTTGAGTTCTTTTTTTCGATCAATAGTCGCTCCTTGAATGCTGGCATATTTTAGTCCAAGATTATTGAGATACTTTTTGATGATCTCAATCATTCCCAAATATTGCGTGAAAATCACAAGCTTTTGATCCGAATCTAAAGCTTCATGCATAAGTTCACAAAAAATGTCCCATTTTCCACTGCTATATTTGGTATAATTGTCATAATCGCGATGAAAAAGGGCTGGATGATCGCAGATCATTTTTAATTTTGTGAGAAGCGAAAAGATGGTTAAAAAAGGCGCTTTTTTGTCTTTCAACTGCCCTTCAATTTTTGACTTGAACGAATGGGTAACTTCTAAATAAAGCGTTTTTTGATCATTGATGAGTTCACAGGTACGAATCTGTTCCACTTTAGGTGGAAGATCTTTTAATACATCTGCTTTTTTTCGTCTTAAAACAAAAGGATGGATCAATTTTTGAAACAAACGTGTTTGTTTTTCATCAAAATAGCGCTCAATGGGAACAACAAAATTCTTTTGAAATTGTTCTGCGGAAGGAAGATAGCCTGGTAAAATTAAATCAAAGAGTGTTTTGAGTTCTCTTAATTTGTTTTCAATTGGCGTTCCTGTGAGCCCCAAACGCATTTTTGTATGCAGTTTGCTCAGTGCTAAAAAGGTTTGACTTTGAAAGTTTTTTGCCATTTGCACTTCATCAAAAATGGCAAGATCAAAATCAATGGAAAATAGGTTGGGGTCTTTGCGTCTCAAAATTCCATAGCTTGTGAGTAAAACATGGTACTTTTTTTTAAAGCGCTCTATATCTCTTTTTTGTCCGTGATAGACATAGACTTTTAGTTCGGGTAAAAATGTAGCGATTTGATGTTCCCAATGGTAAAGCACAGAAGTTGGACAGGCGATCAAAAAACGCGTTTTTTTTTGGTTAAACAAGGCCTTGATTAGCGCCATGGCTTGGTGCGTTTTGCCAAGGCCCATCTCGTCACATAAAAGGCCAGATAAACCATGCTCATGCAAAAACCAGAGCCAATCGACACCTTCCAATTGATAAGAACGTAATTGGCTCTTGAAACCTGTTAAGTCATATTTAGACTGCGTTTTGTGATCAAGAATATCTTTAATCCATTTTTTATGCGTCTGATTTAACAGTGATGCTAAATTAAGCTCTGCATAAGAATAGAGCTTGAAAAATTCTAGCGTCGAGAGTTCAATATGATTTTGTTGAATAATATGTGGAGCCAAGTTTTGGATCCATTCTAATTTTTCCTCTGTGAGATCTAAATACCCACTGTCAAAAAAGAAAAGTTTTTCTTTTTCAAATAGAGCTCGCAGTAACGTTGTAAAGGGGATTTTTTTTTCTCCAATTAAGACAGACAAATCTAAGATCCACTTTTGTGAAAATTGAATATCATCTAACATAAAGGAAAAATGACTGATTTTAGAAAGCCTGGGATCTAAATATTCAATAAAATTCAGCAGGGCATAAATTTCATGCGTCAAAAATGTATAGACCTTTTCTCTAGGTATCGTTTTGTTGTTAAAATGTAACAGCTGTGTGTTCAGGGAAGAAAAGCCTTGGTTTTTTACATAGACATATTTTTTAAAGAAAATTAAATCGGATTCGTGAATTCCCTCTTTAAGTTTTTTTGTCACATGAATATCAATGCCTAAATCTTGATTGAGTTTTAGATTTAAGCCCATTTTTTCAATAGGATGCGATTCATTAAAAAAGCCTTCGATAGAAATGAGCTCTTGCGTGTTTTGATCAATGAAACGATCGAGATCTTTTTTTTTCACAACCAAACTCTTTTGCAGTTTGAGTTGAAAAGGCGTGGTCTTTTTTTGAAAAAATCCTTGATCTTCTAAATAGACCAAAGCCCCAAAATCGATACCTTTGTCTTGTGTTTTGGAATAACTTTGAGAAAGGTGCAGGGTTTGTTCTTCATCCACGTAAAAAGAAAAATGCGCATCAATTTGAAATAAGTGCACCTGAAATCCTGGAATGTCTTGAAAAAAGAGTCGATGCTTTGTCAAAAATGAGATCAAATCTTTTTTCTCGATGGTTTGTACGAGTTGATTAAAATAAAACGCACCAATTTTGAAAAATCCTACATCTTCAATATACACCCAGTTGCCAAACACAAACGAATGGGGTTTTAGAAAATCTTGCTTTTCTTGAATATATGCGTTGATATGCAGCGTGTGCGTTTTATCAAAAAATACGTCGTAACAAATAGGATGTTCTGTTTCAAAAATGGGTAGATGCTTTTTTAAGATGTCTAAATGGTCATCAAAATAATCTGCTAAATGCATCACGTCGATTCTTTCTTGAGCGCTCTGTTTTAAAACAAAACCCTGCTTTGGCAAATACCAAAAGGCATAAAACTCTTTTGCATTTTGCTGCTTTGTAATAGCTTGTTTTCCTCTTCTTTGTATCTCAAGTGTCTTGGAGACTGGATCAAATTGAACATTCTCTATGAGCTTTCTTTCATCTTCGACAAAAAGAGGACATTGAATGGTTTTAAAATAAACTAACCAACGGCGTAAAAAAAGTTTGTGCAATTGTAGATTGAATTCCACATCTTTAAAAGAAATGCGCATCTTATTGGGGAAATCTTGCGTGTCATATTGAATATGGACCGAGGTTTCTTCCAAATAATATTTTGTAAATAACCACTTTGCTAAATCTGAAAATACAGAAAGCTCAAATTTCAATTTTTTAGGAAAAATCCCCCGTTTATAACTTGCCATCTCTTTTTCTGTGAGATTGGAAAATTTAAGTGACGTCTCTTCGGTTTCTTCTTCTTTTGTGAGCAGTGTTAAGAGTTCTTGCTTAACATTCGATGACAACGCATCCAAAGTAAAGAAATTCCCATAGACAAAGTGCTCAGCTTTAAAACCCAAAAAGTGTTCTTTTTCTTTTTTTTGAAGCAAGAAAAAATCAAACATGACTTTTCTAAAAAAAGAATGTTCAAAAAGAACATGCAAGGGTCTATCGTGTTTTGTCAGGATTAAATATGCCACAGCAATATGGATACATGTATCTTCTGCATCACAATTGCAAAAGCTCTCTTTGATATTGCCACGATCATCCAGCTGCAAAAAGGGCCAATATTCTGCCTTGGAGACAGGATCGATGGTTTTGATTTGATACGTTCCATGGGAAAACAGAATATCTAAACCGAAAACCTGATCCAAAAGCTCTTTTGCATTTTTTAATAAATTCGGATCAAAAAAACTAGCCATTTACTGTTAATTCAACTTCACTTAGTAAACTTTTGGGATCAGTATACTCAAATCCAAGATCTTTGGCCACAGGTTTTAGAGTTACTTTTCCCTTATAAACATTAAGGCCTTTTAGGATTTGATCATTTGAAAGTAGAGCTTTTTCTGCGCCTTCATTGGCGATTTTCAATGCATAGGGAAGAGTCGCATTGGTCAAAGCTTCCGTAGATGTTCTTGCAACTGCACCGGGCATATTTGTGACGCAATAGTGCACAACTCCATCAATCACATATGTTGGATTGGAATGTGTGGTTGGCCGAGATGTTTCAATACAACCACCTTGGTCTACAGCTACATCGACAATGACGCTACCTTTTTTCATCGTTTTTAGCATATCTCTTGTCACTAGCGAAGGTGCTTTTCCTCCATGGACAAGCACAGCACCTATAAGTAGATCTGCTTTTTCAATCGATTCTTGAAGATGCAATGGATTTGAATACAAAGTTTTTAATCTTGGGCTATAGAGTTCATCCAGCTCTCTCAAACGCTTCAAATCAATATCTAAAATTGTCACATCAGCACCTAAACCAAGCGCCATACGCGCCGCTTCTGTCCCCACATAACCTCCACCTAAAACGACCACGTTTGCAGGAAGTACGCCTGCAACTCCGCCAAGAAGCATCCCTCTTCCACCATTTGCCATTTGCAGAGCATAAGCACCTGCTTGAATTGCCACTCTTCCAGCCACTTCGCTCATCGGTGCTAAAAGAGGCAACTTTCCATCTATATCTTCAATGGTTTCGTACGCAATTCCAATGACTTTTTGCTCTAGCAAATTTTGGGTTTGCTTAAGATCGGGTGCAAGGTGTAAATAACAAAAAAGAATTTGACCTTCATGCATAAAAGGAAACTCTATATCTTGAGGTTCTTTGACTTTGATGATCATCTCAGCTCTGTACGCTTCTTCCAATGTTGATACAATTTTTGCACCCACTTGTTCATACATCTCATCCATAAATCCAATTTTTGCACCTGCATCTTTTTGGATGATCACTTCATGATCATTTTGAATCAGTACACTCACAAAAGCGGGGGTTGCTCCCACGCGATATTCATGATCTTTCACTTCTTTTGGAATTCCAATTAGCATAAAGATCCTCCTTAAATTTCGTATTTCATTTTTCTTTTAAAAAAGCTTAATTATCCCACAAAAATACTTTCTAAACAAGTTTTTTCCACCGTGCCTTCACAAATGTAAGTGCACTCACCTGTCATCCAAATAACATTTTTTTCTTTAAAAATATATAAAGTTTTTTTGGAGCGCATCACAAACTCTTGTGCATTGACATTCAATACAAAAAAACAACTTAGAGCACCTGTACCACAAGCAAGGGTAAACGCTTCAACTCCCTTTTCAAATGTATGGATATGGTTGTTTTCAAAGAAAAAATTCACATTAGCATTAAAATTTTTACGTAACTTTAATGCTTTTTTTAAATCGAACTTTTCAAAAAGCACCACGTGTTTTGCTCCTGCATCTACAACGTATGGGTCTTTTTGTATCAATGTAGGCTCAGCTAAGCTACAGCTTACTATATTTCCATCGACGTAGCATTGATGCAACGCATGATCACTTTTGATTTCAAATATTTCTTTGTCTTTAACTTTTCTAGCGTCATGCAAATATTTAGCTACGCAGCGCAATCCATTGCCACACATGAGAGCTCTTAATCCATCCGCATTGTAAATGGAAAATGCAAAATCTTCTGTATCGACAAACAAAACACCATCTGCACCTATACCAAAATGGCGATCTGTTAATTCTCGAATCGTTTGTGCATCAAAAGGCTTACCTTCAAAAATTAAAAAATCGTTTCCAAGTCCCGTGTACTTAAAAAAACGCATCAAAGAACCTTTTTTACATCCTCAAATGTCTCTACAATTTGATCTATGAGACCAAAATCGAGTGCTTCTTGAACGTTCATCCATGTATCTCGATTTAACGCTTTTTCAATCTCTTCTCTCGGTCTTCCTGTCGCTTTTTGGTAGACATCCACAATTTGAGCATGTGTTTTTAAAATTTCTTTTGCCTGAATCTCAAGATCTGTTGCTTGACCCTTAATCACACCATGAATCGCTGGTTGGTGAATCATGATACGCGCATTGGGCGTTGCAAGTCTTTTTCCTTTGTTCGCAACTAAAGACAATAGCGATCCCATCGAGGCAGCTAATCCTGTCACAAGCGTTGTCACAGGTGATGTGATCATTTTTATTTGATCCCAAATGGCAAATCCAGCATCGATACTGCCTCCTGGAGAATTAATAATAAAAAGAATGGGTTTTCCAGGATCTTTGATTTCTAGATACCAAAGACGGCGAATGACTTCATTGGCAGAATCCATATCTACAGCCGCAGATAGGAATACTTTCCTCTCTTGGATTAACATGTCATCAATTTTGTCATCTAGTGCATTGGGTTTTTTTGTCGTTTCTTCACTCATAAAAAGGACTCCTTTATTTTTTTTATCTTGTGGATTTTTTTCTTTTTAACTGATGTTACACATTAAATGCAACTCATGGGAAGGCTACAAAAGACAATCTGCTTCGTCTTTGACTCTTCATCCAACTCTCGTGGAGTTGGACTTCATCACAATCCTTGCATCTTGCCCTTTTCGCTCTTCCCCTAACTAGATTTACTGCGTAACATCAGTTTGAATTTTAAAAATCCAAAATGATTTCTGGATATAGAGGATGCTTTGTTAAAAGCTCTTTTATTTCTGCATGCACTTTTTCTTTTATGCGTGCATCTGTTTCAAATTTTGCTTTAGATTTTTCTACAGGTTTTGTGTTTTTTAAAACTTCATACATCAGTCTTGCAATATGCGCCATTTCAATTTCTTTCATGCCCAGAGTGGTTAGAGCAGGTGTGCCGATACGTATTCCTGAGGTATACCAGGCGCCATTAGGATCGAGTGGGATCACATTACGATTCACTGTGATGTGTGCATCTAAAAGAGCCAATTCTGTTTGACGTCCTGTCAAACCAAAAGAGCGTATACAATCAATCACAAGCAAATGATTATCCGTTCCGTCCGTGAGCACATGCATACCAAGCTCTCTACAAGTTTCCGCTAGAATTTTGGCATTTTTGACAATCTGATGTGCATAGGTTTCAAATTCAGGTTGCAGAGCTTCTTCAAAGGCCACAAGTTTTGCTGCCATGACGTGCGGCAGGGGGCCTCCCAAAACCATTGGACACCCTCGATCTACATAGGGCTTAAATTCTTCTGTGCAAAGCACAATCCCGCCTCTTGGCCCTCTGAGTGTTTTGTGTGTGGTCGATGTCACAATATCGGCAAAAGGAATCGGGTTATACTCCCCTTGCATCACTTTGCCTGCAACAAGCCCTGCAAAATGGGCCATGTCTACCATAAAAACAGCTCCCACTGTATCTGCAATCTCTTTCATTTTCGCAAAGTTAATCAAACGTGGATATGCTGAATATCCTGCAATTAATATGAGCGGTTTTTCTCGTTTGACTTGTTCTTCTAGTGCTTTATAATCCATCAAACCTGTTGTAAAATCGACTTCATAGCTGACTGATTCAAATAATTTTGAAGAAATGTTGTGCCGATATCCGTGTGTTAGATGACCTCCGCTCCCAAGTCCCATTCCCATCATTTTTTGTCCCACCATCTGTTTGCGCAACACTTCATGTTCATTTGGGCTTAAAAGATCTAATTTTGTCTTCAATTTTTCTAACTCTTTATCTTGCACGCGGGCAAAAAGAATGGCTAAAAAAGCGACAAGATTGGCATCACAACCAGAGTGCGGTTGGACATATGCATGATAGCAACCAAACAATTTTTTTAACGCATCGATCGCGCCTTGTTCAATCAAATCGATCTGTTCACAACCTGCGTAAAAACGGTGATGTGGATAGCCTTCGGCATATTTATCTGTCAGCCAATTTCCCATGGCAAGCTGCACTGCAGAAGAACAATAATTTTCAGAAGCGATGAGTTTAAGATCCCGTCTTTGTTTTTTCAGTTCATTGATGATTTGGGCTGCGACATGGGGATGCGTTTGCAAAAGATGGTCCAATGCTGCTAGATGCGCAATTGTACTAGAACTCTTTTCGTTTATCTCTGAATCCAAATAATGTTTTAAAAGACTTGCTGGCATAATCCTATAATAACGAAAGATAAAAATTTATGCATCGAAATTCTTGATTTCTAAAGATCTCTCGTATAGAATAGGTTCAACTAAAAAAAGGTTGGTTATGCTAAAGACATTCAAAGAAATTCTTGAAGTTCAAGAGCTGGATATGAAAATGATCCGTCTTTTAAGACTTCGAAATGAAAGACAAAAAGAGTTGAGCTCCTTAAATAAACTGCGACAAGATTTAGAAAATCAAGCAGAAGAAAAGCGTCAAGAAATCACTTCTCTAGAAAAAGAAGTGGAAGGTTTTGAGCAAAAAATCGAGCTTTTAAAAGAGCGTTTAAAACAGCTAGATCAGCAACAAAGTATCATTAAAAAAGTTGATGAATTCAATGCGCTTACCCAAGAAATGTCTCATCTAGATAAAGAGCGCACCCAAAAAGAACAACACGTATCTGATTTGACCGATAGAATGAATATGGAAAAAGAAGTCTTAGAAAAAATTGAACAAAGCTTAAAAGAATCTTATGAATCTTCTAAAGAAATTGAAAAAGAAATTTTTAAAAGCATCGATCAAATCAATAAAGAAGGCAAAGAGCTCAAAGATCAAAGGGATGTGATTGCACAAAAAGCCGACACAGAATTTTTATCCATTTACAACAAACTCCTTGCAAATAAACGCGATCGTGTTGTGGTACCAATTGAAAACCGAACTTGTTCTGGATGCCACATTACGCTCACTCCCCAGCACGAAAACCTTGTACGCAAGCAAGAAAAGCTCGCTTTTTGTGAACACTGCTCCAGAATCCATTATTGGCAAGAGCAGGAATCAAAAGAAGAGGGCGAACCTACAACAAAACGCCGTCGTAGAAGAGCTGCTATCATAAAATAACCCTGTGTGTTATTCTTCTATCCAGGAAAAGCGGGCAATCGCCACAAAATCGTGGAGGAAAGTCTGGACTTTATAAGACAAGGATACCAGCGAAAGGCTGGGGGCCGAGAGGCTACGGAAAGTGTCACAGAAACTATGTCTGCTTTTAACCTTTTGGTTTCTAGCAGAGTGAAAAGGCGAAAGCACTCAAAGGGTAACTTTTGAGCTTGATAAACCCTATCCGAAGCAAGTTGAAAAATGCAAAGTCGTAAGAGCATTTTTCAATCAAACGCTTGAGCTTTGTGGCGACACAAAGCCTAGAGGAATGATTGCCAACACAGAATCCAGCTTACCGCTTTTCCCTTTTCAAGGATGTATTTTAGAGTTTGGGTTAGAGATCTTGCAGTGCCTTTTAAGCCCTTTTTCATTTTTATCAAAAAGTCAACCACTCTGTGGTTTATCTTTTCTCTAAAAAGGAAAAATATCATTAAAATTCACCGCAATCTCAACTCACCCAACCACTAAAACACATCCCAGAACGCCCAGATACGATAAGAATGAAAGTTGTCAATAACAGGCTTAAAATATAAATCAACCACTCTGTGGTTTATCTTTTTTATCAAATGCTGGTAGATTTTCTTAATTTTTTTTACAAGTAACTAAATATTTTATACTATGTAGAATATGCAACGCATTTTAGCTATTTGTCTTTTTGGGATGAGTCTATTTGCAACTCCTGCAACTGTGACGTTAAATATTGACTCTCTTGCTTTTGGCACGTTGCGAACCGTGATTACAACGTTAAATAGCGGATCAAGCCCACCTAATAACATAACTTTTACTATTACACCAACTACAATTACACTTACAATGTCTCCTGGTCTTCCCTTACCTACCTGGCCAGGCACATGGACCATCGATGGTTTCAATGGTGGTAGCACAGTAACTGTGGATGGTTCTGGTGTTTTTCAGATATTTGGAGGCGCGATAACACCTGTTATCACATTTGATTTGCAAAACATCAATTTTTCAAATGCAAATGTTGCCGTTAATGGAAGTGTTTTTCATTCACTCGGTCCTGTCCTTACGTCCAACACAGCCTTTAACACTTGTATAGCAGGAAATGATGGCGGAGCGATTTATGGAACCAATACCATCACCCTAAATAACACAAATAGTTTCACCAGCTGCACAGCCACAGCTGGAGATGGCGGGGCGATTTATGGAACTTCCACAATCACCCTAACTACCCCTGGCATGCATAGTTTCACAAATTGCCAAGCCACAGCTGGAGATGGCGGAGCGATTTATGGCGTTGGCGCTATTCAAATTTCCAATGGAACCTTTAACATTTGTACAGCAGGAACTAATGGCGGAGCGATTTGGGGACAAGATGCTGTCGATGTTGCCGACACAAACTTTGACACTTGTGTAGCAGGAACTAATGGCGGAGCAATTTGGGGACAAGGTACTATCACACATGCTACTGGTGGAACCTTTCGCAATTGTACAGCAGGAACTCATGGCGGAGCGATTTATGGTAGTGGCGCATCAGCTGACATTCTCCTAGATGGTACGAATACTTTCACAAATTGCACAGCCACAACTGGAGATGGCGGGGCGATTCGTGGTGGTAGTACTGTTTTTGTTGGCGGTGCAACCTTCGGCGATGCAATCTTGGGCGGTTGTACAGCAGGAACTAATGGCGGAGCAATTCGAGGAATAGGTGCCATCACGCTTTTTGATGGAGGAACCTTTAACACTTGTACAGCAGGAACTGATGGCGGAGCGATTTATGGAAATAATATCATCAACCTAAATGGAATTAGCGCGTATAGCTTCACAAATTGCCAAGCAACAGCCGGAAATGGCGGGGCGATTTGGGGAAATAATACCATTACCCTAAATGGCACTGGCACGAATAGTTTCTCTAGTTGTCAATCTACAAATGGGAATGGCGGAGCGATTTATGGAAGTAATGCTATCTCTGTTTCCAATGGAGACTTTAACACTTGCGCAGCAGTTAATGATGGCGGAGCGATTTTGGGCCTTAATACCATTACTCTAACTAGCACTAGCACGAATAGTTTTACAGATTGCACAAGCACAAATGGAAATGGCGGGGCGATTTGGGGGAATAATACCATTACCCTAAATGGCACTGGCACGAATAGTTTCTCAGGTTGCCAAGCATCTGATAGCGGCGGAGCGATTTTTGGAAATGATGTTATCTTACTCTCTAATGGTGGCACCTTCAATATTTGCACAGCAGGAAGTAGTGGCGGAGCAATTTGGGGAGCCAATACTATCACCCTGAATGGCACGAATGGTTTCTCAGGTTGCCAAGCATCTGATAGCGGCGGAGCGATTTTTGGATCAACAGATGCAATCTCTGTTTCCGATGGAACCTTTAGCACTTGCATAGCAGGAATTAATGGCGGAGCGATTTTGGGCTTTAATACCATCACACTAACTGGCACGAATAGTTTCACGGGTTGCACAGCTTCACTTGGATTTGGCGGGGCCATTTTTGGAAGTGATGTTATTTCAGTTTCCAACGGGACCTTCAACACTTGTCAAGCTACAATTGGAAATGGTGGTGCAATTTATGGCGAAAATATTATCACTCTAACTAACACAAATAGTTTTGATACTTGTTCTGCACAAAAAGGTGGAGCAATTTTTGGTAGCAGCACCATCACCATCCCTGGCGGAAGTTTTGCGAATTGTTCTGCTACTCAAGATGGGGGCGCCATTTATCTCGCTTCAACTGGAACTTTGTCCATGCTTGGCCCTGTTTCTTTTTCCGGTAATACGGCGACAAGAGGTAACGAGATCTTCATGGAATCTGGATCCAGTATTATTTTTGACACCACAGCTAATATCGAGATTCCAAGTGGAATCGAAAGTGAGCAGGGAGCAATGGTTGGCGGTGGATTAATCAAACGCAACACAGGTAAATTAACTTTAAACGGCGCTAATACCTACACGGGAGACACAACTATAGAAAAAGATGAGTTACATCTTGATGGTTCACTTGTGACACATGTCAATGTACAGCAAGAGGGCACTTTGAGTGGAAACATTGTGATTTATAACGGAGATTTAATCAATGATGGGTCTATTTTACCAGGGAATGGAAGCATTGGAGAAATACGTCTTAAACATGGAAAATTTGTACAAAGCAGCACAGGCACCCTAGAAGTTGACATCACTCCAACAGGCAATGATTCGGATAAAATTTATGTTGAAATAAGCTTGGCGTCTTCTTATGATGGCACGCTTCTTGTTGATCTCGATCCGGGAAACTATATTAATGGAACCCTTTATACTGTCATCGATGGAGAAGTTGCTTTTGATGTTGCACAAGCAAATGCTAATCTTGTAAAAACAGGTCCCTTTGCAGATCTTGTGAATATTGAAGTGATTAAAGGCAGTCTGCAACTTATTATACAAACCACTATATTATTTCCTTGTGGAAATGCAAGCCCTGGAAATCCACAAACAATGGTCGAGGCGATCAAACACTTGAATCTTCCGCCAAATACAACCCTATCTCAGGTTGTAGAAGCTCTGGGTGTATTAGACTGTTCAAATCCAACACAGCTAAATAAAATCTTAAATCAAATGACCGCTGCAAATTATGCGAATCTTGAATGGATGACACTTATCTCAGATACACAAATAAGCTCAGCTCTTTCTAACCATGTCTATTCTCAAGAATGTAAAAATACTAAGTGTGGATGTAAAAAGGGAAGTTTCTTTGCAATAGGTCTTGGAAACTTTCAAGATACCAACTCTTTTGATTGGCTCTCTGGTTATGACTCTATCACAGGCGGTGGTCTTATTGGCTTTGATGTGTGCTCAGATCATGTTCATGTAGGCTTTGGTGGTGGCTACACATACACAGATTTTAATATTAAAGACGATGCTGGATTTGGAGATGTTAAATCTGGATTTGGCGCCCTTTATACAAGTTTTGTTTCCAACTATTTTATTGCTAATGCCTCTGTCATCGCAGGTGGAAAACATTTTGACATGAATCGTAAGGTCGCTTTTTTATCAATCAATGAAGTGGCTAACTCTAAGTTTAATTCTCCTTTTGCAAACGCACATTTAGGATTGATGATACAAGCAAACATGCACGATTTTCGCCTAGAACTTTTTGGAAATGCAGACTATCACTACTGGTACAGAGAAAAACTTGCAGAAACAGGCTCAGCGATCAATCTTGTGATCACAAAGCATCATTCACATTTTATAAAAACAGAACTTGGCACAAATCTAAACGCTATTTTGCATTATCAAAACAAATGTTTTGTGCCCTTTGTTGGAGTCAGCGTGGTAAAAATCGTTCCCCTTGGAAAAACCAATTACAATGCACGCTTTGAATTTGATGACTTTTGCATGTTTACTTTAACATCCAACTCTACGCAAGAGCTTGTTGCACCAAGATGCGGTCTTCGCATCCACACTAATTCATTTAGCTTTACAATTGATTATAAAGGCGAGTTCAACAAAACCTTTAGAAATCATCAAGTAAGCGGCCGTTTAGAATGGGCCTTTTAACTGATTTTATTCAGTTAATGATTGTATCGCCCTAGGATGCGCCTTATCATAGGTCTCTTTTTTTAAACGCGGTGACACGTGAGTATAGATGGTTGTTGTGGAAAGTGAGCTGTGGCCAAGCAGTATAGATATCGTTTTTAAATCCATTCCATTCTCTAACCAATGCGTCGCGATTGTATGACGAATAGTATGTGGTGTAACACTAAGCCCAAGACCTGCTTTCAATAAATATTTTCTAAATGAACGCTCTGAAGAACGTGTGGTGATGCGCATGCCATCGCGATTTAAGAAAATCGCTTTTGCATCCTTTTGCTTTTTGTGCTTTTTGCTATCCGATATACGATCTAGGTGATAAAGATATTTTTCTATCCAATTTGTAGCATTTTTAGTGATGGGTACAAGGCGCTCTTTTCTGCCTTTTCCTCGAACACGACAAAGACGTTTTTTTAGATCGACATCTTCGCGATTAAGCTGCACGAGTTCTGAAATACGCAATCCTGATGAATAGAGCACCTCCATCATCACACGGTCACGCAAGCCCAAGTATTGCTTGGTGTTGGGCTGATCTAACAGCAACTCTACTTGAGTGTAATCTAATGTTGTGGGGATGTGTTTTTTTACCTTAGGACTTTCAATTTCATCCATAGGATTGTGTGTGATCTCTTTTTGTTTTTGCAAATAACGAAAAAAAGAACGCAAAGAAGCCAGTTTTCTTAAAACAGTCGCCCTTTGTTTTTTTTCTTTTGCAAGCACAAGTAAAAAATTGCGGATGTAATTTTCGTTGAGAACAAAAATGGGAGAATCAGGTTTTGCATTTTTTAAAAAATATTTGAGATCAAGATGGTAATTTCTCAGCGTATGCACAGATGCATTTTTCACGTTTTCTAAATAGTTAAAATACTTTTTTAAAGCATCTTGAATTTGCAACTTTTATCTCGTGTGTTATAATAGCTCCAACTTCAATATACGTTAAACATGATTACGCTGGAAGAAATTTCAAAAAACACGCCCGATGGGAAGATTTTATTTGAAGATGTCACCATCACATTCAATAAAAATACACGCTATGGTCTGACAGGACCCAATGGCTCTGGAAAATCTACCCTGTTAAAAATCATGATTGGTGAGGTCGAGTCTTCTGGTGGCAAGGTTTTTTTACCTAAAAAAGTGGGCTACTTACAACAAAACATTGAAGACTATGCGCTCGATCGTGTCATCGATGTAGTTATCCAGGGCAACCCAAGGCTTTGGGAAGTGATGCAAAAAAAAGATGCGCTTTATCTTGTTGAAATGACAGATGAAGTGGGCATGGAATTGGCTCATCTAGAAGAAATTGTCATGGAAGAATATGGGTATATGGCAGAGCCCCAAGCAGAAGAACTTCTTATTGGCATGGGTGTTGATATAAGTTTTTTTGAAAAACAGATGCATACGCTACCCCAAGATACGCAATTTAAAGTGCTTTTGTGCCAAGCACTCTTTGGATCACCTGAAGCTTTGATCTTGGACGAACCTACAAACCATCTGGATTTAGATTCCATTAGCTGGCTAGAACATTTTCTAAAATCTTTTGATGGATGTTTGATTGTCACGTCTCATGACCGTCATTTTCTCAACACGATTACCACGCAAATTGCCGATATCGATTATGAAACCATTATCATCTATCCTGGCAATTATGATGCTATGGTCATGGCTAAAATGGGTGTAAGAAAACAAGCAGAACATGAAAAACGCTCCAGAGAAAAGAAAATTTCCCAACTTAAAGAATTTATTGAAAAATTTAGGGCAGGAACTAGAGCATCACAAGTCCAATCTAGGATGCGCGAAGTGGAACGCTTACAACCCCAAGATCTCAAAGAATCCAATATCCAACGCCCCTACATCAACTTTCCAAATCCTGAAAAATCTTCTGGAAAAATTGTGATCAAAGCAAAGGACCTTGAAAAAAGTTTTGGTGATTTAAATGTCATTGTTAATTTTTCACTTGAAATTGAAAAAGGCGAAAAAATTGGCATCATTGGAAACAATGGCAAAGGAAAAACCACGCTTTTAAAATTGCTTTGCCAAAAACTCGACCCAGATAAAGGCAATGTGGAACTTGGACACAATGTCGATATGGGATATTTTCCACAAAATCATGATGAAGTCTTAGATACAACAAGTACACAAACTCTGTTTGATTATTTAAAGGCCATCAAACCCAATACCTATGATCAAGAAATCCGTGGGTGTCTTGGAAAGATGCTCTTTTCTGGCGATGATGCATTCAAACCCCTATCGGCTCTATCAGGTGGCGAAAAAGCGCGTTTGATTCTATCTAGCCTTATGCTCAAAGAACATAATACACTTTTTTTAGATGAACCTAATAACCACTTAGATCTAGAATCTGTCTCTGCTCTTGCAAAAGGGCTCGAATGCTTTCAAGGCACCGTAGTGCTCGTTGCACACGATCGTGATTTGATCCAACATGTGGCGACAAAAATCATCGCTTTTGAAAAAGACCAATTAAAAATCTTCAACGGCACTTTTGAAGAGTACCTGACAACTGATGTTATGCAATAAATCTCTTTAGAGGCTTTGTTGAAGGGATAAAATACAAGTACGTCCGACGAATGCAACAAGAGTTGTGTGAGGAGGAATACGAAGTAGTTTATCCCTTCAGCGAAGCACATGAAGGGATTTATTGCATAACATCAGTTAACCACCCTAGTGTGATTTCCAATGTTTAGCGATGGGGCGATAAGAAAAAATGGATAGGTTTTGGACAAGATTCCTTTTTTGCTCAACCCATTCATAGGTTTCATTATCTTCTAGCCCTATCAAAGGTTCAAATTCGACTAAAAGTAAATTTTTTGGCGCTGTATTTGTATAATCGATTCTTGGATCATCCAATATTTCAAACCTAAAGGTGACAAAATGATCAGGATAATTTAAAATTTCTTCTGTATAATGCGCATCAAATTCATGGTTTAATTCTTCACCGTTTTGAGGCTCTTTCCAATCCCAAAGTTCTACTGTGAGATGACTATTGCCCTTCAACAAAGACGTGGTTGAAGGATTTTCTTGTTTTAATTGATACACTCCTAAGCGAATATCATCTAAGACAAAGCCTTGCTCTTGCTCTGATAAAATCTGTAACATAGGATCCCTTTGTGCAATTTGTCGAGATAAAAGGGATTCTAAAAATGTCTCATTTTTAATTCCGTAAATGGTGATAAACCTTAAAGGATCTTGCAAATTTTGATAACGGTATCCAAATTCAAATCCTTTCACGTTCACTTTTTTAGGAAGTTGAAAATAGTAATAATCTTGAAACGCTTCAAATGAATGGATTTCTACTTTTGCTTCTGTATATAAAATCAACATAAATTTTTACTTTAAAATTGTTATAAAGATACGCTTAGCTTGCTTGGCTTTACTTTTTTATGATATAACAAAGGTTTAACTTTTGTACCACTTTATTTAAGCATTTGTTACCATGGTCCTATGAATGAGTTGGTTTTTACTCTGCAAATTCTTTGTATCGTCTTTTTTTTGATCGTGTGTACAAAAATTGGAAAAGGCGCATTGACTGGAATTATTGTCATACAAATGATCTGCGCCAATCTTTTTATCCTTAAACAGATCAACCTTTTTGGAATGCACGTGACCACATGCGACATGTATGCCATTGGCGCTATTTTGGGCATGAATATTTTACAAGAATATTATGGAAAACAGGCAACTCATAAATGTTTGCTCTATTCTTTTATCTGTTTATTCTTTTTTGCCATCATGTCTCGTTTCCATACACTCTACATACCCAATATTTATGATTATACTCATCAGAGTTATCAAAATATTATTTCCAGAATGCCTCGCATCTTTTTTGCAAGCATCTTTGTCTTTTTCATCACTCAAATGCTCGACATCAAACTTTTCGGGTTTTTAAAACAACGTTTTGTTTCTCTTAATTTGACCATTAGAATTTTAGGTTCGATTGTTTTTATCCAATTTTTAGATTCTGCTTTCTTTTCATTTTTAGGTCTCTATGGTCTTGTACATAATTTACGGCACGTCATCTTGGTCAGCTTTATTATAAAACTCATTGTGATTGCGTTTTCTGTTCCCTTCGTACCACTTCTTCAACGATGGATCCCCAAAGAAAAAACTACACATGACCTTTTTTAAAATACTTCACACTTCTAAAAAATCCAAAGCGCGGGTTGGTGTCATTCAAACACCTCATGGCAATATCACCACCCCCAATTTTGTTGCTGTTGGCACCAACGGGACACTTAAGGCTTTAGATAATGTTCTTTTAGACCAATTGGGACAAGAACTTATCTTTTGCAATACCTACCATCTATTTTTGCAGCCAGGAACCCACGTGATTAAACAAGCAGGCGGCCTGCATTCATTTATCAAAAGAAAAGGTCCTATCATTACAGATTCTGGAGGATTTCAAATTTTTAGCCTCGCTTATGGAAGTGTGGCAAGTGAACTAAAATCTAAAGGACAAAAACAACAAAATAAAACGCTTTTAAAGGTGACCGAAGAAGGAGCCACTTTCCGTTCCTATATCGATGGTAAAACCATTTTTTTATCTCCTGAAATCTCTGTTCAAGCACAAAAGGATTTAGGCGCAGATATTATTATTCCATTAGATGAACTGCCCCCCTATCATATCAAAGGTATTGATTTAAAAAAGGCACTCGATCGCACACACCGATGGGAACAACGTTCACTTGATGAGCATAAAAAAGATCCAAAGGGCCAGCACATGTACGCTGTATTGCATGGAGGAATGGATTTTGATTTAAGGCAACATAGTTTAGATGTGCTGAAAAAGTTAGATTTCGATGGATTTAGTATTGGAGGCAGCCTTGGTAAAACCAAAAAAGAACTTTTTTCCTTACTTGAATGGTTAGTTCCCAAAATCCCCAAAGAAAAACCTAACCATCTCCTCGGAATTGGAGATTTAGAATCCGTAGATTTTGCCCTAAAACATGGAATTGACACTTTTGATTCAAGTTATCCGACAAGGTGTGCGCGTCATGGGATGCTTTTAACCAAACACGCGCCCTTAAAAATCACCCAAGGCAAATACAAATTGGATTTTGGACCCATCGAACATGATTGTGTGTGCCCTACTTGCACGCATTATTCTCGTGCCTATCTCCATCATCTTTTCAAAGCTAAAGAACTCACAAGCTACACGCTAGCAACGATCCACAATGTCTATTTTATGATTCATAAAATGAAACGCATGCAACAAATGATCTTAAACGATGAGATTTGAAAACCTGAATTTTGGGTTTATTTCACTCATTCTCATGGAGATATGACTCTTTCTTCTCTTAGATTTACCTTGGAAATGGCCTTTTGACCATTCCCCGCGGTAAATTTAAGAAAATTTAAGAGAAATCTCCTCATGATTATGAGCAAACTAAATCCAAAACTCAGGTTAAAATCCGAATTCCTTTAGATCCTCGGCAGCAAAGGATTCTTTGAAGGTTTTTCTCGCTTCTATTTCAAACACACTCGCTTCACGGTAGCGCGCTGAAAAATGTGTCAAGACAAGTTTTTTTGCTTGCGCACTTTTGGCCAATGTTGCTGCATCTTGCGCTGTTAGATGTAAGTATTTTTTGGCTAAATCTTTATGCTCTTGTGTATAGGTACTTTCACATAAAAGTAGATCTACATCTTTTGCAAGCAATACAGCCTTAGGGTTAGAAGCGGTATCTAAAATCACAGCAATACTTTTGCCCTTTTGCACCCACGTCACATCTTCCAATTTGATGGTTTTGCCGCCAAGCTGCAACATTTTTTCTTCTTCTAAAGCGCGCACATTGGGTCCTTTGATATTATGTTCTTTGAGTTTTTGTTTATCAAATTTAACGCGATCGTGTTCTTCTACGCGATAACCTAAACAGGTTGTGCCATGAGACAAAAAATCAGCGTATACTTTAAATGTTGCATCTTCATGAACAAGTCCCGGTTTTTCTATTGGGTGTTCCACCACATGAATAGTTTCATGATAAATGGTCGAAAAACGCAACTTGTCAAAATATTCTTTTTTATCTGCTGGGAAGTAGCAATGAATGGGATGGGTCACTTTGTCTAAATTTAAACGCATGAGCATTGAGCCCACACCCAAACAATGATCCCCATGGAAATGAGAAATAAAGATACGTGTCACGTGCGTTGGAGACACATTGGCAAAAATAAATTGCCTTTGTGTCCCTTCACCTGGATCAAACAATAGACCTTCATCATTCCATAAAAAAAGATACGCACCGTGATTTCTATAACGGGTAGGTTGCTGTGAAGAAGTACCTAAGACAATCAGTTTTCGTATGCTCATAGTTTGGGTTTCCAAGCAAAAAATTTGAATCGACCAAGCAAGATTCCAACAAGCCCCCCAACAATATGTGCGCTATTTGCAATAGGAAGAGGAACTCGAAGAATTGTTGGATTTACAATGGAAAGCACAAATCCCCCAAATTGAACAAGAAGCAAGAAAAGCACATAGATGAGAAAGAAAATTAAAATGGAACGCTGAATAGGATAGCCTTCCCAAGGAGCTTTTTTCTTTCTGGAATAAATATAACCTGCAAATGCTGTAATTACACCAGAAAATCCTAAAAAGAGGGGTCCTGAAATGACATATTGTGCTGTGTTAGATAAAAATGCGGCAATCAAGATTAAAAATAAAAAACGCTTAGAGCCAATTCTTCTTTCTACAGGAAGCCCTAACACCAAAAGCCAAAGCATATTGAACAATAAATGTAAAAATCCCCCATGTAACAAAATGGGTGTGAAAAAACGCCAGACTTGCCCCTGGCGAATTTTATAAAAATGGGGATAGCTCAAAGGAACTGATGTATCTTTTTGAAAGTAGGCTTGCAAGATGGTGTAATAACCTTCGAAGTAGCTTCCATTTTCAATCTGATCTTTTAAATCTTTTTCTTCTTTAGACCAATCTTTTGTTTGATCAAACGGAGAAATTTGAAACTGATCTTGAAACCCCACAATTAAATTAAATATGGGAGGAAAATCAAAAAGCGTCCATTGCATCAATGGAGTGAGAATCACAATATTGGCGTTTTTCCCACGCTCAGAACGAAAAATGGATCCGACTTGAATTTGTTGAATCACAAATAACACCGCACACACAAGCAAAAAGAAGAAGGTGACTTTGGATTTTTTAGCTTTGGGTTCTTTGACAGAAAGTCCTTTGGGTGAGATGGGAGGCGTTTCAAAAAGTGATTGAGAAGAGGTGCTTTTTTCTTCTAAATCTTTTGGAATATCCAATTTTTTATCTTCTGGATTTTTTTGAAATGCTTCAAAAAGATCTTTTGCTTCATCAAAATCATTTTCATCTACAATCCATATATCAAAACGACTGTTTTCTTTTTCTTGAGCTGGACGAAATTCATACGAATGTTCAATCCCTTTTCGATTAAACAAATGCGAGAGTTTTTGTGTCTCTTCTTCTGTTTTTAAAAAACCAATTAAACGCATACTTTTATTTTCTCTATTAGGTTGGAGGTTGATAATCCTTCTATCTTATCACAAATGTAGACAACACCCCCATTTTCTTCCACTGTCTTAGCCTCAACGCATTTAGAGCCATATTCTGGACCATTGATATGTACATTGGGCTTGATTAAATTGAGCACATCTCTTGGATCTGTTTCATCGAAATAGGAGACATAATCGACAAATTCTAAAGCTGCCATCATTTCAACACGATATTTGAGCGGCACAATGGGGCGCAACTTTGATTTGTATTTTTGGATCGATGTATCGCTATTTAAGAGCACAATAAAAACATCGGCGAGTTGAGATCCTGTAAAAATCATATGCAAATGCCCTGCATGCAATAGATCAAAAGAACCATTGAGTGTTGCAATGGTTTTATTAGTTCTTTTTAAAGCATCGACTCTACTTTTTAGCTCTTTTGGATCGATGACTTTTTTTTGGTGCTCGTTTTGCCACTTTTTGATGGGTTTCATTTTTCTTTTTGGGTTGTTTAAATGCAATTTCATAAACTTCTGTATAATAATCTACAAAATGCACCTCTAAGCCTTTTTTCAAATAATCGGGCAATTCATCAAAATCACGTCTATTATCTTTGGGGAAAATTAAGACATTTGCATGCACTCTTCTAGCTGCAATGACTTTTTCTTTGAGGCCCCCTATTGGCAACACCTTTCCAGTCAGAGTCACTTCTCCTGTCATTGCAAGATCAGGATGCACAGGTACATTTTTTAATAAAGATAAAAGAGCTGTGATCATCGTCACACCCCCAGAAGGCCCATCCTTTGGAGTCGCTCCTTCTGGAATTTGCATGTGCA
>JAAKFQ010000004.1 GCA_011064725.1 Chlamydiota bacterium
TCCTTTTGATGCAGAACAAAGAGGAAATCTTTGAGTTCAAAGTGGCCTAAAAGTGTAAACGCCATTTTGGGCACCACACCAGAAATTTGAATGAGCATTTCAAAAAAGTTGCGTTCCTTTTCATGAATAAAACCAAAAAGACTGACCTCATTTTCTTTTTGATGGAAATGCGTGTATAAAAAAACTTCGCATTCCAATTCGGGAAGTTTGGCAAGCTGATTAAAAGGAACCAAAAGGCGATAGCCTACACTACCTACTTCCACAACGACCTTTTTGGCGTTTTTTTCAATTAAGATCCCTTTTAAAAACTCATACATATCTCAGAGTGTTACAATTTTTGAATTGTTATGCAAGGCGATCCTAAAAGAGCACCTTTGAGCGAAAAAATAAGGATTTTTGAAACAGAAAAGGTGAGCGAAGACGCATCCAACCCTTGAGGGTTGGATAAGGAGTCGATGATCTTTTCTGTAAAAAGACAATTTTTACGCCGAAGAGATTTTTTCAGGTCGACTATGTAGATGACATCTTGCAACCGCAATAGCATCTGCAGCATCTTCTGGAACGTTCTGTAATCGATAGATCAGTTCACACATTTTTTGTATCACGTGTTTTTTTGCTCTGCCGTTTTTGCAAATAGCGACCTTGATTTTAGAAGGTGCATATTCAAATGCATGAATGTTGTATCTTTGTGCAAGCATGAGTGCAATACCTCTTGCCATGCCAAGTGTAATTGCCGCACGGGGGTTTTTCCCTACAAATTGCGTTTCGATTCCCATTTCAGTTATATTAAATTTTTGTAAAAGCTCCTCTAGGGCATTATGAACAATGAGAAGTTTTTTAGGGAGTTTTCCAACAGGTCGAATGGTTCCATAGTCAAGGAGATTTCCATTAAAATCCAGAATGCAATATCCCGTGATGTTAGTTCCTGGATCGATCCCTAAAATATGAGGCTCTTTAGTTGACATTTGTCTTGAATTTTATTATTGTTTCCCTATTGACCACTCTAACACATATGGACCTTGATGGCAAAAGATAAACAGTTTTTCAACATCGTCATAAGAATGCCCAATCATATTGGCGATTGTGTCATGGCCACACCCGTGCTCAGTGATTTAAAGTGCCGTTTTCCAGATGCTAAACTTACTGTGATGTGCAAACAAAATATTGTCTCTATGTTTGAAAAAGATGCAGATGTTGATGAAATCTTTCCTTTTTCAAAACCCAAAAAACCCAATAAAAAAGAAGAAACACGCAAACTTATTCAGCGTTTAAAAGAAAAAAAGTTTGATCTTGGGGTTTTGCTTCCTAATTCTTTTTCTTCCGCCTATTTATTTTGGAAAGCGGGTGTTCAAAGCCGTTTAGGATATTCTCGTGATGCAAGACGCATCTTTTTAACGCATCCTGTCAAAATGCAACCCTTATGGCATTCGTACCATTTTGTCGATCAGTACAAGTTGATTTTAAAAGGTATTGGGATTAAGCGTTCGAGAACAAAGCCAAGGCTTTATTTGGACGATCAGGATATCCAAAGAGCGCAAGAGATTTTACAAGAAAATGGTGTAGAGAAAGATCATATGGTTGTGGGTGTGAATCCTTCTGCAGCTTCAGGGACGGCCAAGATTTGGCCAAAGGAATATTTCAAACAAGTCATTAAAAACTTAAGCGAATTAGACAATGTCAAAGTGATCGTATTTGGTGATCAATATTCTAAATCTACTGTCGATGAAATTTGTGCTGGACTCAATGAAAATGTGATCAATTTAGCAGCAAAAACAAGTTTACAAGAATCTATTGGGATCATGAAGCTTTGCAAAGTGATTCTTTCCAATGATAGTGGTCCGATGCATATAGCAGCAGCGATCGGCACACCTGTTGTAGCACTTTTTGGTCCTACGAATGATCTTTTATCAGGTCCTTATACACCGCTTTGCTACATTATCCACAAATATGTGGAATGTTCACCATGCCACCTTGGAACATGTCCAATAGACCATCGATGCATGCATCGCATCAAAGTCGATGAGGTGTTTGATAAAGTCACAAGATGGTTAAAAATCCCCGATGGCGCACTTTTAAGTTATGCAAATCAAAAATAAACTCAAGCGCTATTTCCAACACCGTTTTTTACAGCAAGTTGAACAATTACCTATAGAAGAACAAGAAGCGATACTAAAAGAGCTCAATATATTTCCTTGGGAAAAATTGCTTAAGGAAAAGGAAATTAGCACTTTTAATTTTCAATCCATAACACTTCAAGAAAAAGCGCCAAAATCTGGAAAAAATCATTTTGGAGTGCTAATTTTGGCCGGAGGAGATGGTTCGCGTCTAAATCACAAAGAGCCCAAAGCTTTATTTGAGATTTTAGGAAAAACACTTTTAGAAAGAGTGCTTGAAAAAATTGATGAAAATAGAGAGACCTTTGTGCTCTGTTCTACAAAAAACATCCATGCCATTGAAGCATTTTTAAAAACGCACAATCTTCTTAGAAAAAAGTTACACCTTCTTTGCCAAGATGACATGCCGCTTTTAGATTTAAACCAGCAATTTTTTTTGACTGAGAATGGACTCGCAAAAGGACCTTGTGGAAATGCAGATGCTTTAATCAAGATGCAGCCTTTTTCTCACCAATTTGAGCATTTGATTGTGCTTCCTATTGATAATCCTTTGGCAGATCCTCAAGATGTAGATTTTCTCTCACACCATCTTTTTCATCAAAACGAAGTGACCATTAAAGCCATCAAAAGTGAAGCAGAAGCTAACATGGGACTCCTTGTTCAAAATGACAATCATTTAGAAGTCGTCGAATATTCAGATCCCTATTTTGAACAAGCTCTACAATCGAGTTCTTTTTACAATACAGGGATTTACTGCCTGCAATCTACATTTTTGCAACGTTTAAGGCCCACGTCCTTCCATCTTGTCAAAAAACAAAATACCTACAAACCTGAAGGATTTATTTTTGATCATTTTGCAAAGGCGAACAAAATAGGCCTTCAGATTGATGAAAAATCACGCTGTTTTTGCCCGCTCAAGGAACCCAAAGACATCGATGCAATTCTTGCGCATCTTTACCATGTCTGATACAATAGCAAAAATCTTTTTAAGGGGCTTTGTGTGAAAGTTTGGTTATGTTGTTGTATGCTTTTTTTTCAAATGGTTTTCTCTTCAGAACAAGAATCTTTTGTATTATGCACGATGCCAAAATCGGGATCTTACTTGATTGAAAAAAGTTTAAATCTTTTGATAAAGAAAAAAGCGTATTATATACCACCTAAACACATTCAAAGAGTATTTAAGCAAGAAATAACAGTCCCTCAATTACATTTTTTTTTCTTCCATACTCATTATCCAGTACCATTAGAGTTTTTGGATAATAATAAGTTAATATTAAATATTAGAGATCTAAGGGACGTGCTAATTTCATATCTATTTTTTGTTAGTGAAAAGGAATCGATAGCTTATCAACGAAAAGTCTTTGATATGGTGGATAAAAGTATTAAAAAACGGAAAAATTTTGAAACATTTGTTGAAATGGTTAATGATGAGAAACCTGTCAACGAAAGATTGTGTTTTATATTAGAATGCGCAAAAGATAAAGATCAAGATTTTTTATATTTGACAAATCAGTTTGGGAATGTTTTTGAAATTTATACATTAGATCATCCCAACATATTTGTTTGTCGATTTGAAGATTTACTTTCTCCGCGGGGAGGAGGCGATCGTTTAAAACAGAAAGAAACTCTAAAGAACGTCGCGCAATTTTTAGATGTTCCTTTGTCTGAAAGCGAAGCAGATGAGATTGCTCATCGTTTGTGGGGTGGGACTCCTACTTTTCGCAACCGACCAGGTCCTAAAGTTGGGCAATGGAAACAATATTTTGATGATGAAATCAAAACAGCATTTAAAGAAGTGTTTGGAGAGTATCTTATCTACTTTGGCTATGAACAAGATAACAATTGGTGAGATATGAAAATAGGATATTTTGGATCAGGTGTGTGGGCGTTTGCGCTAGCAAATTTGCTTGCAGATAATGGACATAGCATTATGATGTGGTCCATTGAAAAGGATGTTATTGCGCATTTAAAAAAATATAAAAAACATCCGCGCTTAGAAGAATTTAATGCTCATCCTAACATCAGTTACACAGAAGATATTCAAGAGGCGATGAGAGGCGCCGAAATTCTTGTAGAAGGTGTGACGGGAGGGGGTGTTAGAAGCGTTTTTTCTACCATCAAATCAACGATTCCAAAAGTACCCATTGTACTCACATCGAAGGGCATTGAACAACACACAGGCATGCTTTTGACAGATGTGCTTATTGACGTGTTGGGAGAAGAATTTAAGCCTTTCATTGGATGTATTTCAGGGCCAAGTTTGGCAACAGAAGTTTTGCAAAAAATGCCGACAAGCGTGGTCGCTTCTGCTTTTGAAGAAAAGACCATGATGATGATCCAAAAGGCATTTAATGGAGCCTATTTTCGCACTTATTACAACCCTGATATCAGAGGTGTGGAGTTTGGCGGTGCGATGAAAAATTGCATTGCCATTGCATGCGGAATTTCTGATGGTTTGGGTTATGGCAACAACACAAAAGCCGCCATTATGACAAGAGGATTGCATGAAATAAGACGTCTTGGTCTAAAGCTTGGTTGCAAGCAAGAAACCATTAATGGATTGAGTGGTATGGGGGATTTGTGTTTAACGTGTATGAGTGAAAAATCCAGAAACCATCGACTTGGCGTGCTGCTTTCACAAGGAAAAAACTTGGAGGAAGCAAAACAGATCATTGGGATGGCAACAGAAGGAGCCTATACCATTGTGTCTGCCTTAGAATTGTCTAAAAAATACGATATACCCCTGCCCATTACAGAAGCCACAAATCATGTGTTAAATGGCCAGCCGGCCAAAACAGCTGTGCTCGCGTTGCTGGAGCGTTCCATTAAAGAAGAAATCGTGTAGGGTGTGATTAATGACACTAGAAATCCTTTCAGCCAAACAGATGAAAGAAGTAGAGCAAAAAGCCTACGATGCAGGGGCGTCTAGTAAGACTTTTATGCAAGAGGTGGGCGACAATATTGCACAATATTTTCTACAAATGCCGGCTGTAGAAACTCTCCATATTTTGGTAGGTAAAGGCAATAATGGAGGAGATGGTGTGGTTGTAGCAAAAAATCTCCTTGATTCTACGATTGATGTCGTTATCTATCACCTCTATCCAATTGAAGAGTGTTCACCTCTTTTGCAAGAACATCTCAAAAGTTTCGAGGGGAAATTGATTCATGTAAAAACAAAAGATGATCTTCAATTTGAAGCGCATACCGTGATTTTAGATGCGCTTTTGGGCACAGGATTTTCTGGGGAAGTTACAGGCCTTTTAAAAGAGGTTATAGAAAAAGCTAATGCATCAAAATGCCCTATGTATGCCATCGATATTCCATCAGGCGTAGATGGAAATAGTGGGGATGCTACGGTAGCCATTAGGGCAGATTGCACCTTTTTTCTCTCGCGTCCAAAGATGGGTTTTTTTCTAAAAAGAGGCTTTGAATTTGTAGGCAAACTCTACCCTATTGAATTTGGTTTGGAAAAACGCTACATAGAACTTGTCAAGCCCTTGGGGTTTTTTCTTACAAAAGAAGATTTACAAGCACTTTTGCCACATCCCAAAAGAACGCAGCATAAATATGAAGCTGGACTTGTGTGTGCACTTGCCACCCATTTTGAGATGTTGGGAGCCTCTATTTTGGCATCTCTTGCAGCCTTTCGTGTGGGTGCTGGCTATGTGCGTTTTTTGTATACAAAACCCGTGGAACCACATCTTTCAGCGCTTCCTGTCGAATGCGTCAAGGCACATCTTGAAAAAGAAGATATTTTACAAAATTACAAAAAAGCAAAAAGCTATTTTTTAGGTCCAGGCCTTCCGCTAGATCCCAAAACAAAAGAGCTTGTTTTTGAAATTTTAAAAAAAGTGGATTTACCCGTAGTGATTGATGGGGGAGCCTTGACACATGTATCACAAGATTTATCTATCTTAAAGGGGAGATCTGCTGTTTTAACACCTCATAGAGGAGAAATGGCGCACTTTTTACAGCTCAATAAAGAGCTGGAAGAACAGGACCTTCAAAAATGCCAAGCTTTTGTCGATAAGCATCATGTCACGCTTGTATTGAAAGGTGCGCCGACTTATATCTTTCATCCCCATGAAACAGTGGTGATCTCGGCTTTCGGGGATTTAGGCATGGCAACAGCAGGGGTTGGCGATGTGCTTACAGGCATGATTTGTGGGCTTTTGGCTCAAGGATTGGATCCTTTTTCAGCCGCAAAATTAGGTGTAGGATTGCATGGGCTTGCAGGAGAGATCGCTGCAGAAGATTTGACCTCTTCTTCTCTCATCGCTTCAGATCTGATCGAATATATCAGCGAGGCATTAACTATTCTTGACTGACTGATGCAAATGGATGGATTGGGTTGGATAGGCAACTTGGGCGCCGTGTGTTTCGATAATTTTGAAAATATTAAAAAAGACCTCTTCTTGAACTTCGCGAAATTCTCTTAATTGGGTTTTTTTGATAAAGATGTAAATGTTGAAGATAAGCGCATGATCTCCAATTTCTGTAAAATGCGCCATTTGGTGTTGATTATCATCGATATCTGGGCAAGCGGCAAAATACTCACGTACATCTTTTAGAATAGCTTCTAATTTAGAGGCGTCCTCGTAGCGAATACCGATATTGGTTTTGATGCGTCGATGTTTCATACGTTGAGGATTTTCGATCACAATGGTTGAAAAGATGGAATTGGGCACATAGCGCGGCCTTCTCTCTAAAGAACGAATGCGGGTCAGTCTCCATCCTATATATTCCACGACACCCTCAATCTCTTTATCAGGAGAGCTGATCCAGTCACCCACCTTGAAAGGCTGATCTAGAAAGATGACCATTCCTCCAAAAAAGTTGGCCAAAAGCTCTTTTGCAGCCAAACCCACCACGATTGCCGAACCTCCCCCAAAGGCGATCAAGCCAGAGACGGGGATTCCAAGGGCTTGCAAAACAACGAGTCCGATAACCAAAACAGCACCTAATCTAAGTAGCCTTCCAATGGCATGGATGGTAGTGCGGTCATGACGGCGCTTTTCGCTGCTTTCTAAGAAATTGGCCTCACTTAGGCGAATGAAGCGTAAAATGAACCATCCGATAAAAATGACCACGATAATGTTATGCAATGGGTCTAAAAACCTGCTAATCAATAGCTTGGAAGAAAAGGGCATGGCCATAAGGCCAAATGTAACTCCTTGAGCCCAAATAAAGAGCATTAGAGGATAGTGCAAAGCTAGCACAATCGCTTTTACCCAAAAATGGGTGGATTTGTTTAGGAAGTTCATCAAGCGTCTGAACGTAAACCGTTCTATATAAAAGATTAAGCATGTTGCTAAAAAGATAAGTATGGCTTGGATTTCCCAACTATAAGAATGTAAGATATTTGGCATTTCCTGCATTCCTTCATTACACATCAATGATTGAATTTTTTCAAGCAAATATAAACATTTAACGCTCAGCTACATATATATTTATAAATAAAGAATTTAATTATTTATAAAAAATACTTGATTTAAAGTAAATAATTTGTATATAATACTTTTATAAAAGAACATAATAACAAATAAAAAGGTGAATGAAATGAATATAATAAGTCGTGATTTTCTTTCTAGTTTAACTCCAAGTTTCTTATCCAATATGGGTGGCAAGTCAGGTAGTACTTGGACTTTACCCTTCTTTGGGAGTTTTCGAGTTGGAAGAGAAGCAAAGGATGAAGCATTATTAGCTAAAAGAGATATTGGAGTATTGACCCCAACAGTTGAAACAGTTGAAAAACCTTCTCTTTCAGAGGTAGAGAAGGTAAAAGCAAATCTGAAAAAGACAAAAGCAGCTTTAGCACTAGCTCTATTATTTGGAGTTAATAACAAAAATCCAAAAGTACGCGCTCAATCTCTTGTAAAGGTACTATTGTTAAAAGCTCAGATAAAAAAATTAGAAGAAGAACTTATGTTTGCAGAAGCTTTAGAAGGGTTTGAAGATGAACCGCTAGTCACAGAAAGGTCTGAAACTCCTGTTGTGCCAGTTAATATAAATTTTACTGAACTATTACAAAAAGCAGAGGAAGCAGCAAAAGAAGCAAAAGAATTACCAGAAACACCTGAAGTTCTTGATGAGTCTCTTGATGAGTTACCAATGATGGATTTTGGATTTGGGATAGACGTTAGTACGACTGCAGAAGAAGATGGTGAATTATCCGCTATTCTTGAAACAGCACAAGATTGGGTTACTGAATATGGAACAAGTATTTTCGGTGCAGTTAGAACATGGGCATGGGAGAATAGAACAGGAATAGCAGAAATAGCAGATATCGCTCAAACAGCTGCTAAAGTAGGGCTTTATTTAGCCATATTAAATGCGCATAAAAATGAAGACCACACACGTGTAGAGCAACTTATGCTACAGCTTAATGCAATTGGAGTATCTTCTACAGCAAGTGTTGCTATTACAGCAGCAAGACAAAATGTTCCTGTTTTACATAAATATGCACCTAATTCTGAAGATGGAACAAGAGGGAATCTTTCAAAAGGAGTTGGAACGGCAGTCGGTATTATTGGATCCGTTGTTACAGGAGATTTGCCTTCTGCAGTTGTAGCCACAGGTCTTGCGGTTGCCAATAGTAGAGATCAGGAAAATGTCGTTATGGCAATAGTAGGGACTACACAAGGATCGATAACCACAGGTCAAAAGCTTGCTAATGGAGATATAACAGGTGTACAAGCACTAAAAGAGGTTGCAATAACAACCGCAGAATATACAGCAATTGGCATTGGTGCAGATGTATTGACATCACCCAAAGGGATTAAAGCAAGATTGCAAGAATGGATACAATGGCTCATTTTTCAACCTTACACAAACATGAAAAATGCTGAAAGCAAGAAAATGAAAGCTCTACATTTCGTAGATTTAACAGCAAGAGTTTTCGTTGCGACAACAGTATGTTTAGTTGTGCTTACAGTCTTGACAAAAGCACTTGCACCATGGCTTGTGATAGCAAAAGCATCGCTTTGTGCAGCGAATACCATCGTGCCACCTATTTATGCAACATCTACAAAAGCATGTACGCTTGCAGCAAGTTTGTTTATATAAAAATTACCCCCCATAATATCTCGAAAGAGGAAAATGGCAGTTTTTAAACTGCCATTTTTTTTTGTGTAATGTCTGTTCTAACAGCTCTTATGCCAAGTACGCTCATTAGGAGCGCTGCAAAGGCTTCTGTTAAAAAAAGGGCTAAAGCTGCGCCCAAAGCTCCGAGAGCTGGCACCAAGATATACAATGCAGCAGCGCATAGAAGACCTGATAAAAACATCACAAGGACATATTCATGACGCTTATTCAAATTGATCAGAATTTGAATGCCTACAATATTGGAAATGACGATAAGGCAAGGCAGGACGCTTACAATTTTTAATACAGATACACTTTCTGATGCTACCTGTCCGCTCATCAAAAAGATGATAGGTTTGGCAAAAATAAAGATCAAAGCACCTAAAATTAAGGTAATTAAAGAGCTCAATTTTAAAATACGCAGTGTGTGTTGAATTCCATCTTCTAAAGAAACAAAAATCTTTTTAGAAAGTGTGGGAAAAATACTTTGTGTTAAAGGTTCTACAAATCCTGTTAAAGATCTAACGAGGCGAATACCTACTGCGTAAATAGCGACGCTGCTAGGTCCAATAAAGCTTCCTAGAAAAAGTTGTGGAAAGCGAGAATAGAGGTGAATTGAGACGTTGGATGCAAAAATATGCATGCTATCTTTAATTTGAAATTTGAGCTGCTTCAAAGTGGGCCATTGAAGCGAAAGGTTAAATTTGCGCTTAGCATAGATGAGCGCAAAACCGGTGCGCAAAATATCTGCAACAGATAGAGCAATAGGATAGATAAAAATATCACTATGCGAGCGAATGAAAATAAAAAGCCCGAAAAGAAACAAGAGTTTAGAGACGATATTAATGAGTGTGATCATGCGCATTTTTTCAAAGCCTTGAAAGATCCAAACGGGGAAAAAAGCACTCGCTATAATGACGGGAAAATAAGACAAAAATAGCGTTTTAATAGCATAGAAAGTTGGGATCCAATAGATGACACCCATTATCATAAAAAAAGAGATCAAAACAAAAACCGTTTTTAAAAAAATCACACAAGAAAAGATTTCATTAATCTTTTTTTGATCATTTTGATGCATATGGATCTGTTTTGTTACAGAATAATGAAATCCAAACCCTATCAAAACAAGACAATAAAAGCCCAAGGCTTTGACAAGTTCAATTTTACCAAAGTTTTCTTGCCCAAGAGTTAGAAACAAAAAAGGTGTGGTTACAAGAGGAAGCACCCTTGAAAAGCCTTGTAAAAAAGACAGGGATAAAAAAATTTCTAAAAGCCGTTTGGATTCTTTTGTGATCATTATGCTGGAGAAGATATCAGGAAAAAGCAATAAAATCTACGGCCTGATCAAACTCAGGCCCCTTAGCCTGATTTTGATCAGGCCCCTTCCGCCTGATTTTAATCAGGATTTAAAACGCCGTCTCAAGTTTTCTAAGTAAACGAAGACAACAGGTGTGAGGAAAAGAGTAATTAATTGAGAAAAAATCAGTCCTCCAATAATCACTAAACCTAAAGGTTTGCGCCCTTGTGCAATCGATCCGCCAATACCAACAGCAATAGGAACGGCTCCCATCATGGCAGCAAGCGTGGTCATAATAATGGGACGAAAGCGTACTTTGCAGGCATCCAAAATGGCATCAAAAGGGCTTAAATCAGCATTTTGATGTAAGTTTTCATTGGCAAATTCAATCATCATAATCCCGTTTTTCATCACAATACCAATGAGCATCATCAATCCTACAAATGCGTAGATGGTAAATTCTTGTTGGAAAATAAACAGCGTTAAAAAGGCTCCGATGGTTGCTGGGAAAAGCGCCGAGAGTGCAGTTAAAGGATGCACAAAGCTTTCATACAAGATCCCCAAAATAGCATAGATAGCAAACACTGCAAAGAGTATGAGAAATCCAAATTGTAGCATTGTTTTTTGATAATCCTGACTGACTCCTTGAAGATCTCCAAAGACGCCTTGGGGAAGATTTTTTTCTAAAGTAGAGAGTTTTGAAATGGCGTCATCGAGGGGAATGCTTAGATCAAAGCTAATGGATAAAGAAGGCAAGCCGTTGAAATGTTCAATGGTTTGCAGTCCATCGATGAGTTTCCAGCTGGCGATAGAAGACACAGGTACAAATTGATTGGTAGAAGAGCGCAAATAAAGTGTGCTTAGATCTTGGACATTTTTGGCAAGGTTAGGATCGATTAAAGGAATCACGTTGTATTGATCTTCTGTAGCAGCAATGGTGGAAATACGTGCTTGTGAAAAACTTAAGGACAAATTGTTTTCTACTTGATAGGCATTAAGATTTAATGCATTCATCTTTTCACGATTGAGGCTTAGTTGATAGGTCGGTCCACTCACAGCAGAAGGAATGTAGGTTTGCATAAATCCAGGAGTTGCTTGTAGGTTTTGAAGAAAAGATTCATAAGAGTTAAGCAGCGTATCTTGGTTTACACTTTGCAAAGTGTAGAGATATGTGCCTTGAGTTTGAGTGGCAGAGAGATTGAGCTGAATAAGAGGGATGGGAAACACAAAGACATTAGCATCTTGAAGCGTGCTAAAAGCACTCGAAAGTTCTAAAATGACTTGTTCTATAGGCTTTCTTTGTTTGATAGGTTTTAAATTGAGAAATAACAAAGATTGGTTTCCTGGAGATGAGGGAACATAGGTAATCATTTCTGAATAGGCAGGATTATCCTGAACAATCGCTTCAATCTGCTTTTGAATTTCTGTGGTTTTATTCCAAGAAGTGCCTTCCATGGTGTTGACTTGACCTACAATGAATCCCAAGTCATCTGTAGGGAAAAATCCTTTGGGAAGAAAATTGAAAATAACAAGAGAGCCTACCATGCAACTAACACCAATCATTAACATAAAAAATTTGTGATTTAACGCTTTTTGTAAAAGAGGTTCGTAGATTGCAAGCATCTTTTCATTGAGTTTTTTGGAGAAACGTTCCACGAAGTTCAACTCACGCTCTTTGTTAAGCTCTTTCATAAATCGAGAGCATAAAAGGGGGGTGAGGATGATGGCCAAAAATCCAGAAAATAACACCGCAATTAAGATTGTGACAGAAAATTCTCTAAAAATACGCCCCAAAAGACCTGGCATTAAAATCATAGGAATAAAGACAGCAGCAAGAGATAAGGTAATCGAAACAATCGTTTTGGAAATCTGTTTTGAGCCTTCAATGGATGCTTTTTGCACATCTTTTCCCATTTCCATGTGCCTAAAGATGTTTTCCAAAACCACAACGGCATCATCAATCAAAAATCCAATGGATAGAGTAATCGCTAAAAGCGAGATGATATCGAGTGAAAAATTTAAGGGTTTCATAAGCGTTAGGGTGCCTAAAACAGCAAGAGGCAAAGTGACAACAGGGATAAGTGTGTTAAAGAATTTGCCCAAGTAAACAAAAACCACAAGTACGACAAGCAAGAAGGCAACAAGCAGTGTGAGTTTGACATCATCCAACGCTTCGATGATCCAATCTTTCATGCTAAAAAAAGTATTCAGTTTGATGCTATCTGGCAAAACTTTTTGCAATTCTGGCAATTTTGCTTCAATGTTTTCGATGACTTGAATGGTATTTTGACCCGGTTGTTTTTGAATGGACAAAAAGACGGTATTTTTGGGCGCTTGAGTCCCTTTGAGATAATGCAAGCTATAGTTAGTGATGGATGTACTATCAAGAACTTCTCCAAGTTGCGTAAGTTTTAACTGTTGGATTCCTTTTGAGCGCAGAGTCACGGGAGAATAATCTTTTGCTTGATAGAGTTGCAAATCCGATTTTAAATTAAATTGATTGGCATTTTCATAAAGAGTTCCTACAGGACGTTTGGGAGAGGCTTGAATCATGGCGTTGGAAATATCATCAATCGCAATTTTTCGGGCAGCCATCAAATAAGGATTGGCTAAAAAACGCAGAGCATAAGCCGAACCCATTGTGGTCACTTTTGATACGCCATCGACCATAGATAAACGGCGGCCAACGATGTCATGTGCATAATTGTAAACGTCAGATTCGATCGCTGTATCTGAATAGAGAGCAAAATAGATGACGGGTTCTTGTGAAGGATTTGTTTTGGAATAGGTGGGAGGATAGGGCAAATCACTTGGTAGATAAGTAGCGGCTTGGTTAATGGCAGATTGTGTATCTTGGGCCGCTTCATCTAAAGATTTGTCAAGATTAAATTCCAATACAATGGTGGATTTAGAAGTTGTAGATTGACTCGTCATCGTTTGAATACCATCAATGGCGGTAAACTGATTTTCCAAAGGTGTGGTGATATTATTTGCAATGGTTGTGGGATCGGCACCGTTATAAGAAGTCGTGATTGTAATCACAGGATAGTCTACGTTGGGCATGTCTGAAATAGGCAGAGTAAAATAGGAATACAGTCCAAGAAAACAGATAGAAACCATCAAAAGCGTTGTCAATACAACACGCTTGATGAAAAATTCACTCATTGTAAGCCCCGCTTATTTCCACTTTTTGTCCATCTTGGAGTTTGATTTGTCCCGATGTGATCACACTGTCACAAGGACTCAAACCTGTTTTTATGATAACTGTGGTTTCTTGTTCCAAAAGAGGGAAGATAGTTGTTTTTTTAATTGTCATATTGCTATTTAACACATAGACATACCGCTTTCCTTTATCAAAGAAGACAGCTTGTTTTGGAACCACAAGCGCATTTGGATATTCTTGTGTAACCATTGTCACGGTGACATATTGTCCTGGCCAAAAAAGTTTATTTGTATTGGGAACAAGGGATTTTAGCAAAATGGTTGCCGTATCTGGATCAATATGATTATCTACAAAAGATACAACGGCTGTTTGCGTTTGGTTAAGTTGCGTTTGGATTTCACATGGGTACTGATCTTTTTTGGGTAATCGTTCAAATTGCAAATCAGAGAGGCTGAAATCAATATATACAGGATCAAATTGGTTAAGCGTTGTTAGTATCGTGGCTCCTGATTGAATGAGATTTCCTACATCGACTTTGTGTTCAGAGAGTTGCCCACTAATAGGCGCTTTGATAAAACAGTAGCTATAATTTGTTTTTGCTGTTTGCAAATTTGCATAGTTTGCTTTCACATCAGCTTGGGCGCTTTTGACATCGGATTGCATGCCTTCAAAATCAAGTTCAGAGACGTATTCGTTTTGCGCCAGTTTTTTATTACGCTCAAGCGTGTTTTTGGCCAAAGAGAGCTGCGCTTTTGCTTTTTCATAGTTGGCATAAGCAAGATCTAAGCTAGATTTATAAAGAACGGGGTCGATCACAAATAAAAGATCGCCGCGTTTGACCATTTGGCCATCTTTAAAAAATCTGCGATCTAAAATTCCTGACACCTGAGCCGCGATTTGTACGCTTTTAGATGCGACCACTTGACCAAAGGATTGAATGGTCTGTTTAACATTTTGCACTTGGACTTTTTGCACGCTGACTTTTGGTGCAGGGTGTATGGTTGGAGCTTGTTGTTTTGAACATCCGCCACATATGCATAATAAAATCCATAAACTATTTTTGAGTTTCATTTTTCACCGTTTTAAATATAGGAGCACCTGTATTTAGGCTATTTGTTAATATGCCTGTTGCTTTTGCAAGATTTGTGAGGTTTAAGTACCACATTTTTTTGGCCAAAACAACATTGGCTCTTGCATCTGCAAGATTGGTAAAGGCCGTCAATAATTCTAAAATAGATGTTGTTCCATTCTTGTATTTTGCAATAGCAATGTCATAACTTACTTTTTGTGTTGAGAGGATTTCTTTAGCAAACTCAAGTTGTTTTGCTGCGTTTTTCACAGCTGTGTGCAAAGTTAAGACCTCATTTGTAATTTGTTGCTCGATTTCTACTAGCTGCGTTTTTGCAATATTTAGCGCTTGTTTTGCTGCGCGCTCTTTGTTGATGAGTCCAAATCCTTCGAATAGGGGAATGTTGAGGTTGATTTGTGCTGTAAAGTGGTATTTGTCATGCTCGCCATTACCATACCAGGTTTTTCCGATATCAAACGAGCCTTGCAACTTGGGAAAACGATCGGCGCGTTTTTGTTTGATAAGCGCTTGTTGTGCTTGCACTTGGGCCATGTAGCTTTGTACATCTGGTCTTAAGTTTTTGGCGATGGTAATCAGCCTATTGACATCTTGCAAGGTTGTTTGTGTCAAAGCATTGTCCTCGAAGTTAGGCAATTTAAATTTTTTGAGGTTAGGAATGCCGATTCCAAGGGCCAGATTATAAAAACTTGCATCTACATTGGCTTTTTGATTTTCAAATGTGCTTTTAGAAGAAAGATATTGGGCTTTTGATTGAACAAAATCCAAAAAACTGGCCACCCCCACTCTATATTTTGTTTTTGCTACTTCAAAATTTGCAAACGCATCATACAAATCTTCTTTATTTGCTTTGAGAAGTTCTTGCTGATACACAAGATCAAAATAATTGTTTTTGACAGTCTGGATGACCTGTTGAATCATCGCATTATGTGAAAGATTCATTGCCACAAGGATTTTTTCTTGACTGAGGGATTGATACTTTGTCGCTCCAAAGTCAAAGAGTGTGTAGCTCAAGGAAAGCGTGGGGCCATATTGTGTTTCGTAAAAGACGCCATCGTCACTGGGAAAATCGGATTTTCTCAGACGTGTAAAATTGCCATTGAGCGTAGCTGATGGGTAAAATCCTTGCCTTGCTAGTGCCAATTGCACCGCTTGCGCTTTTGCTTGTTGCCATGCGAGTTTTGTGTTGGGGTTGTTGTTGAGTCCAATGTCAATCAGTTGTGTCAAAGAAGGCAACGAAGTTTTATCGAACTCAATAGTTTCAACAGGGCTTGTATTTTGCTCGGGTCGATAATCCCATACAGCAGCGTAAGAAGAAGAGGTTTTGCTCTCAGGATTGAAATTTGCTGATTTACTTTGACATCCTAACAAAAGCAGACAGGAATAACCTACCAAAATGTGCGTAAATTTCAAAACAGACCTTAGGTTCATATTTTATCAATTCGAAGATTAGGATTTTGCTTAATTTTTTATTGTTTCTTTAATCAAATGCTTCAATATTTACTTAACATTTTTCTTGTCATTTTTCAACGCTTTTTTATCGAATGGTTATAAAGAAGGCTTTAAAGTCGAAACTTCCCTAGATTTTTATTTTGATGTGGCCTATTTTTGTAAGGTATGCGATCTGGATTTTTATGTGCGTTACTTTTGCTCCTTTTTTCTTGTAATGGTCCCTACACTGGAAAAAATGTAGTAGGAGCTGAAGAATTTGTTGTCGATTCGTATAAAATTCGTCAAGGAAAGTATTCCATCTTAGAATTTCAAGGAGATTTTTCATCGCATTTAGATGAAAACCTTTTATGTGAATACTCAGATGTCATCCATGAAGATGATATCTTGCTGATTTCTATCTATCATCCAACCAGAGGAGATCTTGTTGAAGTGATAGAAAATGTAGGAAAAAATATTGGGTATCGTGTGCATGAAGGAAGTGTGCAATTACCAGACTTAGGATTTGTGAAAGTAGAAGGTTTGAATCTGAATGAAGCGGCTAAGAAAATTCAAGATCAATATGTCGAAAATATTGATGATATTGAAGTTTTTGTACGCTATAAAGAGAGAATACAAAAAAAAGTTGAGCTTGCAGGACTTGTCCACATTCCCTCTATTCCCGTGGATGGGAAAATTCGTCTTTGGGAAGTTTTGAGCCTTGCAAAAATCCCGCCAGAAGCCAACCTATTTAAAAGTTATGTTATTCGAGATGCGCGTCTATTGCCGGTAGATTTAACAAAACTGATTAAAGAAGGGGATATGAATCAAAATATTGTGATGAGAGGGGGAGATAAAGTCTATATTGCAGATCCTTCAAGTAGTTATGTGCTAGTTATAGGTGAGGTCAATGAGCAAAAAGCCTTAAGTATGCCCAATGGCTCGCTTTCCTTGAAAGAGGTGATTGCAAAAGCAGGAGGCATTCCTTACACAGGAGACAAACGTTTTATTCAAGTCATTCGTGGAAGTATTGTGAATCCTAAAATCTATACCCTCAACTGGTCTCATGTGATTTCGCTACCCAATGAGAGTTTGCTTGTAATGCCAGGGGATATTGTCTATGTCGCCACAACACCCATTGCTGATTGGAATCGCTTTGTTTCGCAAGTACTCCCAACAGCCGTTGGAATTGAAACTTTTTCAAAAAGTGCAAAAAGTGTAGGAATCAACATTGGAACGCCATAAACTTGATCTTTATTTGTGCCTAAGTGATCTATCTAATCTTTTAAAAAAGAACCGCTTTGCCATTACCTTAGCTTTTTTCTCTGCAGCAGCACTTTTTTTCATCATCTCTCTTTTTTCAACTCCACAATTTCACTTAGAAGCAAGTTTTATAGAAAAACATCAAAACCTAAAGCAACTTTCTCAAAAAAGTATGCTAGATACGTTAAGCCAAATGGGTTCTAATGAAATGGGTGCTGCGACACTATTTAAATCTAAAAGAGTTTTGGAAAGAGCAGTCATGGATACAGGGATTCAAATGCAAATACGCCCTCCTTTTCGCCTTATCGAGCTTTATTTCAACCTGATCGATAATGCGTATACAGAACTTGCATGGATAAAAAACCAATATTCTAAAGCAACAGACCATAGAATTGCTTCTATTGCATTTAAAAATGTGGAATATCTCAAACCTTTTCCCAAAGGGATTTCCCTTGTGTTTTTGGATGATATGCACTTTGAAGTTTGGGAACATAATCAAAAATTAAAGACAGGAAGTATTGATAAACGCGTCAGCTTGGCAGACGTGCATTTTACAGTGGTAAGTCAAAAACAAACACCTTTAAAAGGCGCAATTTTTCATATCACCATTCAACCTTTAGACAACATGGTGCAGTTTGTTAAATCTAGGTTCACAGTGGAGGAAAATAAAAAAGATTCCACATGCTTGGTTTTAGGGTTTAAATACAAAGATCCTCTAAAAGGAAGTGAGTTGCTCAATACAATCATGGAAAAATATCGAGCATTGATGAAAGAAGACTCACTTCGTATTGCCAATGAACAACTTGTGTTTTTAGAAAAACGCAAAAGTGACAATTATAGAAATTTTGAAAATATTTTTTCACAATTTAAAAAATACAATGATAAAAACGTGGGAGAAGATGGATTTTTGCTTATTGAAGATGAAGTCAAGATGTTTTATCAACCAAGAAAAGAGATGCAACGGCGACTTTTTGTTATCGAAAATGAACTCAAAAGCTTAGAAAACACTGAAAATAAGCCCCATTTTCAAATGTTTGAGGGTGAATTTTCAAAAAAAATGCATAATTTGCAAAATGACATGGATGCGTGTCGCTCAAGAAGAGAAACGCTTCTTCTAGCGATCGGGGAAAATTCAACGCATTCAAAAAATAGGGCGCATCTTGAAAAAGAACTAGATCAGATCAAATACGAAAAACAAAATGAAAAAGAATCTAAACAATTGCTTTTTCAAATTGTGAGTAATCAACCCATTTCACGTAATTTGATGATTTTGCAAAATCCTTCTACAACACTTGCTTCTTGGATCAAAAAAATGTATGACAATCGAGACAAGGATAAAACATATCTAAAAACCTATTTAGAAAACCGTATTCGCACAAGTCAGTTAAGGCAAAAAATTTTGAATGAACGCTTAAACTTTTCCCAAGAAACCTTTCCTGAATTGCAAGGCATTGAATTAGAAACAGCAGGTGTGCTCTATACCCAATATCGCAAAGATTTAGACAGCATGCAGTTAAAATCAAAACAGCTGCAATATGCTATTTCGCAACTTAATGAACCAAGTTTTGAGATTTCTACTCTGGGGGCTATTTTATCAGATCCCATTTCATTTTCCATGATTTCTAAGGCTGCAGATTTGATGCTACTTTTACAAGATGAAAAAAATCACTCTCTTAAGGAAAAAGCGCGTATTCAACATGAACTTCAAATCCAACGTCATGCAATTTTACTCCATACGAAAGATTCTTTAGAACTGCATAAATTAAATGAAGCTTTGATCAAAGATAAGCTTGTTTCGATACAACAAATTACGGTGGAATTATTGAATCGAAAAATTGCATTTTTGGAAGATCAGTTGACACAATCGCTGCAGACATTAAAAAAGAATCTTGTAATAGAAAAGCAAGCTGTAGAGAAAAACTTGCAAGATATGTCACAAAAAATGCGCCACTTGCCAGAAAAATGGAATACACAAGAAAAGCTTGAATTTGAAAAAAAACTCAACATGGAAATTTTAAAAACCATGACCTCTTTTGTGGAGTCGAAAAATATTGCCATGTATTTGGATGTGATCCAATCAGGACCTCTTGATTTAGCAACTGTACCGCAAAGACCCAAAGCGCCCTTGATTGCAGTGATGTCTTTTGCAGGCGGAATTTTAGGAGCTTTTTTCATTATCGCTTATCTCATTTTTACAGCCTTTTTCTATGGATTTCCTGTTTCAAAAGATAATTTAATGCTCAGAGGTGAGTACGTTGCAGGAAAAATACAGCACAATGCAACAGCAACGATCAAAAAAAGTCTGCTCTTTTTAGCAAGCAAGCTCAAATCAAATAAAGTTGTGCATTTTATTGGCAGCTTAGAACTTTTAAAACGCACACTAAAAATCTTACAAGCACAACAGCAATCGGTTTTAGTCATTCATCCTTTTGCATCCAAACATTCTGATCATAATCACCATTATGTAGGAGACCAAGAAGCGCTATTTTCTAAAGAATTTAAAACAAAACTTGAAGCATTTCAAAAACAGTATGAATGGGTGATTTTTCATTTCGATCAGCAACCTACAAAAATAGATCCTGAACTGTTTGCAGATTTAGCTTTTGGCTATATGATCTGTTTGAAAGATGAAAATGTTGAGCACTTAGAACCCTATTTTGTACTCAATAATCCTAAGGTGTTTGTCTTAAGTTAACGCGAATTTGAAAATTAGAAATGAAATTTTTTTTGAAGAGATTTTTTTAGCCTTATTGAAAATAACTTTCTTTTTTATCCAGGGTTTCAACTGGCGAAAGTAAAAATTGATAAACCATTTCCTAGGGATATACAAGACAACCAACAAGAACTCATAAACAAAGGAGTTAATTTATGTTTCTAATCAAAGAATTTAGAGGTTTGCTTTTTTTTGTATGTTTTTTTTCCGTTTTATCATTTCATGCAAATGCAGGTATTCATGCTCATGGATATTGGGAGGAGAATATAAACCATTGTTATGATCGAGAACTTTCTCAAGCATTGGTGGAATTTTTTAAAAGCAAACAAGTTAATAGTATTGCAGATTTTGGATGTGGTGATGGATCTTATACAAGAATGCTCAAAGCCTCTGGTTTTCATTGCGAAGGTTTTGATGGCAATCCATTTACAGTTGAAATGACCGATGGACATGGCCAGGTTCTTGATTTAGCCATTGATCAGAATTTAGACAAAAAATATGACTTTGTTCTAAGTTTAGAGGTGGGAGAACATATTCCTGCTGAGTTTGAAGAAACTTTCATTCAAAATCTTCATCGACATAATGCAAAAGGACTCGTTCTCTCATGGGCCATTCCTAACCAAGGGGGGCATGGTCATTTTAATGAAAAGTCAAATGCCTATATAAAAGAAAAATTTTTACAACTTGGATATGTAAACAATGTAGAAGCAGAACAATTTTTAAGAAGCCGTAGTACCCTTTGTTGGTTTAGAAATACTATCATGGTTTTTGAGAAAAAAGAATGAACATATTTTCTTAAATTTTTTTCTGGCTACAGTGAAAATATTTTAGTAATGCTTTATTATAAATTTATAGGGATTGTTTGGCTTTTTTTTGTGTTTCTTGCGATACACTACCGCAAGATTTCCATTTTGGACCCAATCCCAATGATGGAGAGGAACAAGAACACGAAGCTGAAGATTTTTTAGAAGAATTTTAACCTAGGTTTTTAATCCTAGTTTAAGGTTTTAATTCTTTGAATTTTTCTATGATAGAAGCGGCTAGTGGAGCTAGCGTACGACCCGCTCTTCCAAAGCGCAAATTGATCACAATCACAAGCTCTGGTTGATTGTTTTCATAATAAATAATGCCAAGCCATGTGTGTTTGTAGATTTGATGGTGCTGTTTTTCATCAAAACTGATGGTTTGCGTAACTTCAGAAGACGAAGTTTTGCAAAAGAGCTGATCTTTTAATCGCTTGAAACTTTTTGATGGAATCAATTCATAATAACAGGTGCCTCTTTTGCCTAAGACAACTTGTTTCATGCCATCTAGAAGTGTGCGTTCAATAGCTTTTGGCATCTCCACTTTTAAAAGAGGAGGGTTTTTAAGTTTTTGCACCTGATTTTCAAAGAGTTGTTTAGTATTTAAAATCAAAGGAAAGTGGACACTGACCTTTTTAAGCAGATCTTTGTGAGGATAGTCCAAGGTATTGAAAAAATGCATGATCTCAAAGTTAGGTTCTTGACCTTCCGTCTCATAGACAACTTTGGGGGAATGGACGATGCCGTGATTGGCGATGGCAGTGAGCATCAAAGCTGCTTGCAAATTGGTTGCAAGTACATTTTGTCCAATAGCGAAGCTGTACAGAGAAGAAGGATTAAAAAAGAGGTCAAAAGGAATTTGCCCCCGTTTTTCATAAGGTAGATCAATGTTAGAGAATTTGGTAAACCCAAATCCTTTTGCGGTTGTAAAAAGATGCAAAGGATTTTGGATGTAATCTTGAGCAAGCAGAGAAAAATAAGGGTTGGAAGAGGCTTCAATAGCGCCTTTTAAATTGATCCATCCGATATTGCGTCTTTGACTTTTGATTAAACGTCCTCCTTTGTAATGTTGCAAAATTGCTTCGCCTTTTTGGTTTTTTGCAAGCATCATTTTTTGCGTTTGCGGGTCTTTTTCAAAAGAGTCATAAATCACAAGGGGGTTGTGGATCGGCTCTTGGTGCAAGTATTGTTTGAAAAGGGCTGAATAAGCTGTGACAAGCTTAAACAAAGAGCCAATCGTGATAGGTTCTTGATAGCCTAGGTGTTTTGTATGGCCAAAGCCATATTTGGGATAAAATCCAAGTGCCAAATCTTCCAAAGAAGCTCTTTTGCCAAGTTGAGGGTAATATCCAATCAAAGGATCATGTTTGAGGTCTTCAAAAGCAACAAATGTGTTCAAATAACGCTTTGCAATACTTGCTGGCAAAAGATGGAGCCCAGTTTTTAGTTTTTTATAGGCCTGAACCCATAAAAGTGCGACGTGAGCACCGTTTGCGATTTCTTTTTTCCAAAGATGCAGAATCTTTTCAAAAGCTTTTAAGCTTGGATCTAAAGGAACATCGAGTAAAAAGCTAGAAAGGCAAGCTGTTTCATGCTCTTGCCAAAAAGGGATAAACATTTCTTGTTCTTTTTTAGATAAATACTCAGTAAAGGGACGCGCATAAGTGTTTTTTTCTTTTTCCATTTGGCGCTTTTCTTTTAAGAATTGAGAAAAATATTCTTCTCGCCATTTTGCAAAAACCGTTTCTTTAAAGGTCATATGAACCATATCTTTAACAGCTGCCGTCAATTCGCTATATTCTTTAGCATCTTGGCAATGTTCATCTAGCGTGCGGTCTTGCATGAAAGAAAGCACTTCTTGATCAAAACGTGTATGCTTGCAAAACAGTTGTAAAAGATCGCAAAAGAGCATGCGATCATAAGCAGATAGATGAAAAGCTTTGAGTGTTTTTGGAAGTAAATCTTCTCGTGTAAGCAGTGCTTTTTTAGAGAGATTGTGTTCTATACAGAGCAGATCTAAAGAGGTTTGCAAGTGGATCACTTTTTGCAGTGTATTGAATGTATTAAACACACTAAACAAGCGATGGTTTGGAGGGAGCAGCGCCAAAAGGTAGTGTTTTAAATCCATTTTTGTAGGGATTTCGACAATTTGATTTTGAAAAAAACATTCTTTTTCAAAAGGAATTTTTCTTTCAAAGATGTGTTGCTTGTAGCGCTTTGTTTCGAGCCATTTATGGATTTGAGCTGTATCTTTTTCTACAAAATCGTTGGGATCAAAACGTGGATAGGAAGCAAAAGCATAGATGTGGCTTGTCTTAGGATCCATGACAAGAAGTGATGAGCCTTTCATTTGAGGAATTTGTAAATTTTTATACGAATTTGTCTCTTTATCAAAATAACGTTGATTGGGCTCCATATTTTCTAGTTTGATCAATTCTTTTTCTGCAAATTCTTGCAATTCCAACATAATAGATAAACGCACATCTTTACCCTTGATGGCTTTTTTGGATTGAGACAAGTTCAAAACCACATTTCCAAACACATCGGTTTCAAAATGATTGACACCAGCAAATCCTCTCAAATCTTCATCATAGCTTTTTTCAATTCCCGCTTTTCCTGACTGATCTCGTGTTGTATAAGCTTTTTGTTTGAGATAATTGAGTCTATGTTCAACTTCTTGAAAAGAAGCAAAATCTTTGGGTAGGGCAATATCCAAATCGAGCTTTCGCTGGTACAAAAATTGTTCTAAAGAGCGAATTTCACTTGCAATTTTGTGGTACTCGTTTTGATCAATAGAGCCCAGATATCCCAAAAGATGACACGCTGTTTTTCCATGTGGGTAAAAGCGCTTATGCGTTCTTTCAGCAACAAGTCCTGGAAAATCCTTTTCTGCGATTTTAATTTGGGCAAACTCTTTTTCTGAGATGTCAAGTTTTAGGGGATAGGGGTGTGTTGGCAAAAGCGCTGCTTTGGCATAGATTTCATCCTGGACCCACTCTTTATCCAAATGGCAAATGTTTTCAACCAAACTGGCGAGTTTTTCTATATATTCTTTTCTTGAAAAGATTTTTTGTTTTTTTCCTTCAATTATTTTGTATTGAATCCAAGGAATGGAGCGAACGTCCGAATACAAAATAGAGACATTGTATTGGGTCTTGTTGATGGCCAAAGGAGTGCCAAATCGATCTAAAATATGACCTCTTTGGGGGTGGGAAATGCGTATTTTGTGCTTAGGTTTTCTAGCTTCTTGGACAAAATAGTCATGCTGTAAAATAGATAGTTGATAAATGCGCAAAGCAAGTACTGCAAAAAGCACTCCAAAAACAAGCCACGTTTTTCTCAAAAAAGGTTTCAACTTATGCATCTATTGTGGTACAACTCTCGTACTTAATCATCCATTTTAATGGAAGGAGGATAAATGGCTACTAATAATCAAGTGTTATGCATAGAGCCAAGAAATTATACTATACCTTGTTCCCTTCTTAAAGAGATGTGGGTAAATATATTTTTAAACATCAATAAAGCAGATTTCTATAAGGATCAAACAAACCTTCAACTTATATGTTATGCATTTTACGTATTTTTAAATGATACGAACACTTGGAAACTAAGATGCTTTCAAGATTTTACTATCCTATTCAAAAATCCTCTTGATTTTAAAGCAAAACATCTCGAATTGTTTAAAGCGGAAAAAGAGAAGATAGCCACTATTAGGTATAGGAGTCATGGTTGCCGTTATTTCTAAAACGTGAACATTGAAAAAAACGTTTCAATTTATGCATCTGTTATGGTAGAATTCCCTTTGTTACATATTATTTTAATAAAAGGAGGATAAATATGACAACAGCTTTAAATTTACAAAAAACAAAGCCGGCTGCTTTAGCTGACATAAACCCATCACCACAACCAATTATAACAGAAATGCTACCTTTGATACCTTCTAGTATAGCGCAGCCTGCTTTACATGATGGATTTTGTATGGGAGCAAAGTTTTACAACCCACCACTTGTTAGAAAAGCAGAAAAGCTTTCTGCATGGCAAACAACGGTACCAAAAAATGTTGTCCGGATTGTAAGCGGAAACCGTACTTGCTCTATCTAAAACGAGAGCATTGAAAAAAAAGGTTGCCTGATCTATACTTCTATCTAATTGCGCCTGTAGTTCAATGGTAGAACATTAGCCTTCCAAGCTACTAGTGTCAGTTCGATTCTGATCAGGCGCTTATTGACTGATGCTTAAGCATCAGCATAGGTAATTTTAACCAAGACCGAAATCCAATTTTAATTGGATGCCGTGTCAAAAAAAGCGAGGGACAAGGCTTGGCTACACAAGAAAAAGACATATCCGTTAAAGATTTATTAGAAGCAGGTGCGCATTTTGGGCACAAGAAAAATCGATGGAACCCAAAAATGAAGCGCTACATCTTTGAAGAAAGAGATGGGCTTTACATCATCGATCTATCCAAAACCCTGCATCAGCTCAAAAAAGCAAAAAGCATCGTTGAAGATGCAGTGACAAATCATAAATCCATTTTATTTGTGGGAACAAAAAAACAGGCAAAAACTGTCGTTGTAGAATGTGCACAAAGATGTGGAGAATACTTTATTTCAGAAAGATGGTTGGGTGGAACGCTCACCAATTTGACCACCATTCGCGTGTCGATTAAAAAGCTTGAAAGGATTGAAAAACAGATCGCCACAAAAGCTGATCTTCTAACAAAAAAAGAGTTGTCATTACTGCAGAAGCAGTTGGATAAACTCGAGCGCAATTTGTCTGGCATTCGTGCGATGCGAAAACCTCCGGGATTGATCATTGTTGTCGACTCTTCAAAAGAGCATATTGCTGTCAAAGAAGCGAGAAAATTGGGCATTCCTGTGATGGGATTGATCGATACCAACTGTAATCCGGATCCCATTGATTATGTGATCACATGCAATGATGATGCACTCAAAAGCATCAAACTCATTTTAGATTATTTGACAGACGCTGTAATTGCAAAAAAACATGAGATGAAAATCGAGGTGATCAAAAAAGAAAAAGAAGTCGTCAAAGTCGAAGAGCCAAAAGAGCCAGAGGAAGTTCAAGACATTGAAAAAGAGCTGGACAAAGAAGATGTTAAACTCAAAAAAGACGAATTGGAAGTCAAGGAAAGTTACGATGACTGAAGTTACTATGGAACTTATCAAAGAATTGCGTGAGCAAACAGGTGTGGGCATCACAAAGTGTAAAGAAGCACTTGTTGCAGCTGATGGCAATATTGATGGGGCTGTTAGCTGGTTAAGGAAAGCTGGAGTGGCGTCTGCTGTCAAAAAAGAATCACGCGAAGCCAAAGAAGGTTTGGTATACATTGTGGATCATGCAGAGTATGTGTCTTGTGTTGAAGTGAACAGCGAAACAGATTTTGTAGCGCAAAATGAAAAATTTAAAGAATTTGCACACAATATCGCTGAACAGATTGCCGAAACGGCTCCTGCAAACACAGAAGAATTGATGGCACAAAAATATATCAAAGACACATCAATGACATTGGATGAATATCGTATTTCTCAGGTGCAGGCTTTGGGCGAAAATATTCAAATTTCACGCTTTGAGCTATTTTCTAAAGCAAAAGATGTTTCTATCGGATTTTATATGCACATGGGTGGCAAAGTCTCTTCTATTGTGGAAATTGAAGGGGCTCATGGTCAAGAGGTGCTTTGCAGAGATATTGCCATGCATGCAGTTGCCACAGATCCTCAATATTTAGATTCTAGTGAAATTCCGAGCGATGTGTTGGATAGTGAAAAAGAAATTATTCGTGAGCAGATCAAAAATAAACCTGCAGAATTTCAAGATAAAATTATTGAAGGGAAATTGCGTGCATATTACGAAACAGTGTGTTTGGTGAACCAAAAGTTTGTCAAAGATCCTTCAATCACTGTGCAAAAATTTGTAGATGCAAAAGCAAAAGAGCTTGGAAAAACGCTAAAAGTGAAACGCTTTTTGCGTTGGAAAATTGGACAATAAATAATGCGCATTTGTTTAAAACTTTCCGGTGAGGCCTTTGCAAATAGCCAAGGCTTTGGTTTTGATACAAAAAAAGTTCTATCTTTGATCGATCAGATCAAAAAGTTGATCAAAAAAAAGCATGAAATCATCATCATCTGTGGTGCAGGCAATATCTTTCGTGGAAGAGAGCGCAAAGAGTTTGAAATTGGACGTTATCGCGCGGATCAGATGGGAATGTTATCCACGCTAGTTAATGCCCTTTTTTTAGAACAACTTTTTTTAAAAGCAAAACAGCCTGTTAAAATACTCAATAGCTTTGAGAATCGATTTGTGGAAAAATATCGCGTGGAAAAAGCACTTGAGTATTTAAAAAAAGAACGTGTGATCATCTGTTCGGGTGGATTAGGCCATCCCTATTTCACCACAGATTCTCTAGCAGCATTAAGAGCGCGTGAATTAAGAGCAGATAAAGTGTTAAAAGCCACCAACGTGGATGGGGTGTACGACAAAGATCCTAAAAAATCTAAAGCGGCCAAAAGATTTTCTACACTAACATTTTCAAAAGCGCTCAGTTTGGAGCTCAACATCATGGATTTATCAGCATTTGCTCTTTTGAAAGAAGGAAATATAGAAATTTGTGTCTTTGATCTTTTTCAAAAAAATGCCATTATCGATGCAGTGGAAAAATCCAAAGGGACAACAATAAAAGGAGTTTGATGTGCTTATGACAGACGTATTAAACGAAACGAAAGTGGGGATGGAAAATGCCATTTCTTATTTAAAAGATGAGATGAAAAATATTCGCACAGGGCGTGCCAATCCAGCGATGGTGGATAGCGTCGTTGTCGAAGTCTATGGCACGCAAATGCGCCTAAAAGAACTTGCAAGTATTACGGTGCCAGAACCAAGGCAGCTATTGATCAACCCTTACGATGTTAATAATGCTCCAATGATTGGAAAAGCCATTGAAAAAGCCAACTTAGGGCTTCAGCCTATTGTGGATGCCAATGGAGTGCGTATTAATATTCCTGCCATGGATGAAGCTGCACGCAAGGAAATGTGCAAACTTGCCCATAGAAAATCTGAAGAGGCAAAAGTAGGCATTCGCGACTGGAGAAGAAAAGCCAATGACGATCTAAAAGCGAAAAAAACAAGCTCAGAGATTACAGAGGACGATCAAAAACGCCTTGAAAAAGAGGTGCAAAATTTAACAGATAAATATTGCAAGATTGCAGACGATCTCGAAAAGGAAAAAGAAAAAGAAATTTTGGGCTAACCTGCACAAGGCTAGTGGGCTGACCTTATGCATTACCTTCTATTCATATGGAGGCTGCAAGGAACAATCTATTGCAGATTACTCCTCGTCCAACTCTCATGGAGTTGAACATCGTCGTAATCCTTGTATCTTGCCACTTTCGCTCTCCCTCTGAATAGAATTTATTGCACAAGGCCAGTTAAAAATTCACGCAAACATCATTGAGGTTGCATATAATTTTCCATTGGATTACGTTGCAAATTAATCTGTGATCCTGTAGATTGTTGCAGATATAGGCCCCATCGTCTAGCCAGGCCTAGGACACCAGATTTTCATTCTGGTAACAGGGGTTCGAATCCCCTTGGGGTCACAGTTACGATGAGTCTTTAGCTCAGTCGGTAGAGCATCTCCCTTTTAAGGAGAGGGTCGTTGGTTCGAGCCCAACAAGACTCATCTTCCTTTTTAAATTAGCATTGCGTACGAAATTTAATTTTAACTGACGTTGCATACTTGGTTCATTCATAAGAAGGCTGCAGAGGGCAATCATGGCGTTCAACTCAGTTGTTAAAACCCGAGCGTAAAGCCGAAAATGAAGGCTCTGTGCTTGATCACATCCACAACTCTTAGAGGTTGTTGATTAGGTGGAACAGGAGATGCGCTGTTAGCATCTGTGATGTGTGCTTGTAAAAAGGAGCTCACTTCATATCCAAGACGTAAGCTGAGCAGCCAAACTCTAAAGGCATAATCAAAGGCAAATCCAAATCGAAGTTCATATTGAGGACACAGGCCTATTTCAAAATGTTCATCAATAGTTGTGTTGACATTATTAGGACTTACATTATCACTCATTTTTGAATCTCTTGATTGATGGCCTGCTAAGATGGCAATAAGTCCAGAAGAAAAGAAATGAAAATGCTGAGCTAATAGATATTTAATATCCGTACCAAAAAAGACGCCTGTAGCATGCAATTTGAGCACAGCAAAAGCAAATTGATGCTCATCTGAAGGAAGGAAAAATTCTGTGTTGACAGAACGCTTAAATCCTAAGTAACGTATGCCTCCAAAGGGCTGAAATCGGACATGCTCAGTCGCTTTCCATGCAGCTGTTTGAACAACAAAATCGATGTGATGCAGGCGTAAAAACTGGTCTGTTTTGACATCAACAGTTATGCCACGATCAATATCTGTTGGATCTAAAAGCTGCAAATTGCGTATCAAATAACCGTCAACGATATCTGTTAATTGAAACCTTTGTCTTGGGGATTCATTACCACCGGTTAAATACATCCATTGTAAACTCAAATTAAAACGATTTTGTACGCCAATACCAATGCCACAACGAAATCCAAGTTTTTCTTTGTTATTAAAATGGATATAAGATTCATCAACTTCTTTGGTTGATCCAGGCGTTCCTTTTTGGTACCAATAGGCAGGAATTTGTGAAGAGATCACATAGCCGAGTAATAGATCGGCGTTAACCATAATCGGAGTGTTGTATTTGATATTGGCATCAAAATGATGTTGAGAAGGAGGATTATTTTGCGTGTAAGCAAATGGATTGGCAAAGCTTAAAAAAGGTACAATCAAAAGAAACCAAAAACGCATCATGTCAACTCCCATGTTAATTATCTGCTATTGTATATAATTAGATGAAAAGTTTTCAATGAAAAACAGAAACGGGTTTTTGTTTTTTGGCAAAAACAGATTCAAGAGACATTAAAATGATTGGAACAAAAATTAAACTGCCCATTCCAAGCATGGTTGTTTGCACGCCAAACTTTTTCACCACAACGCCGATGATTCCAAAACTTAAATAGACAGCGCACCAGGCAAATCCCATTAAAATAGCACTTACAGTCCCAGTGTTTTTTGGAAAAAGCTTATGTCCGTAAGAAAGAAACATGGGATTCAAAGAGCCCAATACTCCTCCTAGAGTAAAGAGCAAAATAGAAACACTAACTAAAGAAGCTGGTGGGAAAAATAGAAAAATGTAGAAGACTGCAAGGGATAAGACGCTACATATGTGCACAAGTTTTTTTTCTCCCACCATATCGGCAAGATAGCCCACAGGAATCATAACAATGGCCATGCCTAAAATATAAATCATATGACCTACTCCAAACACATACCATTGTGGATATCCAAAACTTTTTAACAGCTCTGGCATTAAGAAGATAGATCCAAAAAATAGAATTTGGTTGGCCACTTGAGAAAAATACAAAAGCACGATGGAAGCTTTTTTATCTTTGAAAGGAGCCAACATATTTGAAAAGCTATGTTCTGTTGAAAGTGTAGGTCTAACAAGAGCAAAATCTGTTTTTTTTAAGATAAAGAGAAGGAGATAGACAGGGATAAGAAAGAGGTAAATGTGACCCCCTGTTTTATGATAGAAAAAAACAAAGGCAATTTGAGAAAATGCTGCTCCAACCTGTCCTCCTGAAGAAAACAGTGTGATCATGAGTCCCTTTCTTTTTGCGCTGAATTGAGAAGCGATGTTAGCTGCTGCAGGATGGTAAGCACCCGATCCCAGATAAAACAACAAAAGTAGAAAAAAATAGACGAGATAGGAATTTGTAAGAGGCAAAAACAAAATACAACTGCTAGAAACAAAGCTTAAGATCAAAAGTTTTTTTGAATAGCCTTTATCAGATAAATGCCCAAAAATAAGTTGACAAGCCTCACCACAAAAACCAGCAATGGCCATTAAAAATCCCACTTTCGCAATATCAAGGTTGAATATCACTTTAAAAATGGGCCAAATCCCCAAAAGATCCATCATAACGTGGGAAAACCACAATAAAAATAACTGCATTTTTTTATTCTAAATTTGGTTCGAAAATTTGTATTTAGATACAAAGAAATGTTAATACTGTTACACTTTTTTTGCAATGAATATTCGAAAATTGGCCCTTTCAATTTTAGATCAAGTGCTTTTAGAAAAAGGGTTTTTGTCCGATCTGCTTCTAGATATCAAGTCTAAGGTCAAAGAACCTGACTTTCGTCTGCTTTGGACCCTATGTTATGGTACTCTGCAGCGCTGGTTTTATCTAGAGCAAATCGCAAAAAACAGTGTCAAAACACTCAAGCTCAAAAGAAAAGAAAAGATTTGCACGTATATGAGTCTTTATCAATGTATTTTTTTAACGCGCATGCCCAAATATGCCATTTTTAATGAACAAATTGCACTTGCCAAATCGTTAAGTGCGCATTTTGCCAAGTTTTTAGACTATCTTTTGCACCATTTTGAACCCATCGATCAGCGCATCTTTCATCCTGCTTTAGAAAAAACGCTGCAAAAACAATTGGGTAAAAAAACAAAAGAAGAGATTGTGGAAGCTTTTTATCAAGAACCTAAACTCTTTTTTAGAGAAGTGGGGACAAAAAACATGCATCCCTTTACATCAAAAAAGCTTATGCCCATTGCCAAAGATCCAACCAAATATATTCAAAATCCAACTCCCATGAATCTATTTTGTGCACTTATGGATAGCCCTTTTAAAAGCATATTGGATCTCTCGGCTTCTCCTGGGGGAAAAACCTTGCTTTGTCGTGATTTTTTACATCCAAAGAGATTAGTTTCCAACGATATTTCTGAGAAAAAAATAAAGCGCCTTAAAGAAAACATCAAAAAATACAAAATCGATTGTACAACGACAGAGCACCTTGGTCAAAACTATCCCTTGGATCCCTTTGATCTTGTCATTGTCGATGCGCCCTGTTCTAACACAGGTGTGCTCAATAAAAAACCAGAGGCGCTTTTTAGATATACAAAAAAACACATCCTAGAATTGACAAAGCTGCAATTACAATTACTTGATCGTGCAGCTAAAATCACCACGCACTCTATTTTGTATATGACATGTAGCATTCTTCAAGAAGAAAACGAAGCACTAATTAGGCGTTTTTTAAAAACACATAGGTTTAAAATCAAAAAAATGGAGCGTATTTTGCCAGACACTCAAGGAAATGATGGAGGTTTTGCATGCGCATTAGAAAAAACCACATAGAAGATGTTGAATTGATAGAATATCCCATTTTTGATGAGTTTTCCGATATCAAAGCATTTACAACGCTAAGAAAAGGAGGGTTTTCTAAAGCGCCTTTTTCTTCTTTGAATGTGAGTTTTGATGTAGAAGATGATCCAAAAGCTGTGCAAAAAAATCGAGAAAAAATCCTGCAAATAGGAGAGTTAAAAACGCTGCAATTTGCAAGACAAGTGCATGGCACAGATATTGAATATGTATCAGAGGTAAAGACGCGTGTTTGCGATGGCCTTATCACGCAGGAAAAAGACTTAGCTCTTGGCATCATGCATGCAGATTGCCAAGCGGTATTTTTCTACGATCCTATCACACATACGACAGCCATTGTGCATGCAGGGTGGAGAGGAAGTGTACAAAATATTTTTTTACATATGATACAAAAGCTGAAAAAAATATATGTTAAACCTGAAAATCTTTTTGTGGCAATATCCCCAAGCTTAGGTCCTGAGTGGGCAGAATTTAGAAACTATAAAAAAGAATTACCTCAATCATTTTTAGACTTTCAAGTCAAACCTCTCTATTTTGATTTTTGGGAAATCACAAAATGGCAACTCAAAAAATTAGGCGTTTTAGATCACCACATTCAGTGTGCTCATCTATGCACCTATGACAATCAAGACATGTTTTCTTTTAGACGCGATAAAACCACAGGACGTTTGGCTAGTGTTTTGGTTGTAACTTAGAGAAAAGTTGCCTAATTTGAGTTATTTTAAACATGCCAAGAGCATTCATTCTTATACTAAAGTTAGGTAAAGTTTCATCCTCTAAAAGCTGAATGCCTGAAACATTTTTTAGTTCTAAATTCTTGAAGTTTTGTGCGATAAAAGTGCAAAATGCGCTCAATTCAGGTGCCCTGTGGTAGCAAGCGTTTTCCTCCATCCATTGTGAAAGAAAACTGTCTAAGGAGATTGATTTTTTAGGAAGCACATATTTCTTTTTGAGTTCAGAAGAAACGTTTTCAAATAAATTTCGAACAGAGGTTCTAAATGCTTCCAAGACAAGATCTGCCATAGGTAGTTCAAGGTTTTCTACAACACTTAAATAGGCCGTTACTCTAGGATGCTCTGAGGTAAAACCTAAGTCGATAAGTGCAGAAATAGGATCTTCAAATGCTAAGCGCACAAAGTCTGACACAGACTCTAGGGGAAATTCCCTAAGAATATTCGGTGCGCAAGTAAATCTAATACCAGCTGGACTTTGAATGACCATCTCTGGTTTTAATCCTTCAAACCAATGCGGTGTTGCTTGCTCTGTTTTTAAGAATTGAATTAATGCTGTTTCATCTGTAAGACGCTCGCCTTCAATTTTTCCAATAGTTACAATTCCAAGTGCAAAATTTTCGTGCGTTACTTGCGGAAAATATTCACATGCTGCTTCAGAAGAAGTGGTAAAAATAATCAAAGGATTTTTAGAGTTAAAGGTGAGTGTTGTACCTTCTTGTTGAATAGTATTATCGCCATCAGTGATGACTATATCTTCTACAAAATGTGTTTGTAGCTCTGTTCTATAGTCCTCTGAAGTCAATGCAATCACAGAAGGTGCATGCAGTTGAATGAGCTGAGCTAATCTTTTGAGCTCTCTTTCTTCTCTTCCTAAGCGTTTTAATATCACAAGCAAAAACTTGTGCAATTTAAACACATCAAGTTTGCCTTGCCCTACTAACGTTTCTAGAGCTTGGCACCACTTTGTTAAGTTTTCTGAAGGATCTTGTCCATCTAAAAAACTTTTAATAGAAGCTAGAGGAACAGGCAGCTCGAGTGTTTCGTGCCAAAAGAGCCATTCGGAGGTCGCCTTTAATTCTTGGATAAGTATTTTAAATGCTGCAAAAGGTGTTCCATCTAAATCCGTTAATATTTTACCCAATTCTTGTTGTGCTAAGTCAATTTCATCCGCTGTAATTTTTGCGACATACTTGTCTGCCATAAGTATTGCATCAAAGTCCTCTCCTTTGTCGTTTGTTGCTAGTTGTCCGAAATAAGCTGCAATCACAGTTTTTACCCTATTGATGGTTTCTATTTGAGCAAGAAAATTATTCGCTGTGATCGTGTGCTGGCAAAAGGCTTGTTCTCTTCCTTGAGTAAAAACATGCACACTTTCAATAAGAAAGTGCATGAATTGCAAAAGATAATATTTTAGAAAAACAAGGGGTTTTTCTTTAAGAGTTGCACAAGCATAAAATGTTGCTTTGGAAAGATCGGGGACAACTTTTGGTCCTTGAAAGGCTTTGAGAGTTTGTGTTGCATTATTGTAGGTGGTGTATGTTGCTTGTGTTGCTACGGGCATATTTTTCCTCACTTTTGTCTGTCAATGTTAAAATTTACCCCCTATTTAAAACAAGAAAAACCCCATTCTTTTTTTTGGATGGATAAATTTTTCAAAAACCCTTCATTTTACCATTGATATGAAACCAACCCAGAAAACAATGGACATTTCTTAAACCTGTAGCTATATTGAGGAAATTGTTAAAACGATGAGCATTTATGGTACGCTTAGCCTTGATTACTGATCAGAATATTTATGGAGGGGGAGAGTCTAACCTTTTTTATCTAGCTAAAGAATTTTCTAACTGCCGAAATCTAGGAGTTGAGGTTGAAGTCTTTACCCCAGATGAACATCTTCACGATCTACTGAGAAAGGAAAACATAAAAACACATCTTTTCTCCAAATTCTGGATGCGTTCATGGATAAAAGGATTTCCAATTCCTTTCTATTCTCCTAAGATTTTGCGTTTCCTAAAACATTTCGATTTGGTACACGCGTATTCTGTTACAGCTTTACCTCTTTTGTTTTATCTACGGCGGCCTCTTGTTTGGACCTCGCATGGTTTTTGGGAGCGTCCATACGGACTTAGAGGCAAATTTATCAATTTTTTTACAAACCACATTATAGGTATTTCTCAAGAAGCAATGAACAAGTTTAGTTTTCCTTTAGAAAAAACATCCTATATCCCAAATGGGATTGTCATTGATAATAGATCCCTTAAACCCTTTCCCATCTTAACTCAACACAATCACCTTACAATTTCTTGTATTGGACGTATGCAGCATATCAAAGGACAAGATGTATTACTTGAGTCACTCCCTATTGTATTACAAAATTTTCCAGACAAAAATATTACCGTTAATTTTATTGGAGGTGCAAATCCCGTAAATCGAAATGACAAAATATACTTTAACAAAGTCGTCGAAAAAGGCAGAGAACTCAACAAACAACACAAAAGGCTTAATATACAGTTCCATGCATTTCAAGAAGATATTGTTCCGTTTATTGATGCATCTGACTTAATTGTATCTCCTTCTCGTTACGAATCTTTTGGGATGGTTCCATTAGAAGCTCTATCGAGAGGACGGCCTGTTGTTGTTCCTGACATTGGAGGGCCAAAAGAAATATTCGTAAGTAAGAGCTATTCTGAGCGTTTTGTGCCAAATTCTTCTATTAGTCTTGCTCAAGCAATGTGTAAATGGTTGAATGCATTAGATACATTTGATCTTGAAAAAGCGTTGAGTCGTGCGCATCAATTTTCCGTAAAAAAACAAGCTGAGGCTCTTGCAATTGTTTATAAAAAAATTAGAAGGGAATGATGCCTAAGTTATCCGTTCTTGCCGTCACACCTTTTTTCCCTTTTCCAGAGTACAAAGATGGCATAAGAAAAATACTTGCAAATCTTCTAAAAACCAATGATTACTATACCATGGATGTGCTCTGTCTTAATGATGAAGAAGATATTGCATACGCACATATTCATTCGAAAAATTGGGAACACGCAAACATTGATACTATACGATTCCAACAAGGAAGATTGCAAAAAAAAATAAAAATGCTGCGTTGGCTTTTTTCAATATATCCTTGGCAGGCCTACCGTTATCAATCCCTTTTCCCAACAATAGCCAAAAACATCATGGAGCGAGAATCTAAATATGACATCATTCATATTTTCACACCCTCCTTTATCCCATTGTTGCGCTATCTTCCAGAAGACATCCATAAGAAGGTCATTTTTTCTTCAATTGATTCTTTTTCCCTTCTTTTTTCTCGTAGACTTGGTCTTGAGAAAGCAACCTCTATAAGAGAAAAAATAAAGCAGTTGGCTTACAAGATTGAGCTGAAAAAAATTGAAAAGTTAGAGAAAGAAACTTTTCATCAACCACTCTGCACATTATTTGTCTCTCCTACCGACACTCAACACGTACAGAGATCTAACCCCAAAGCCAAGTTAAAAACCATTCCAAATGGGGTCGACATTTCATATTTCCTAAGACCTAAAAACAAACAGAGAAAACCAAAAAATCTTCTGTTTGTCGGCAATTTTGGGTATGCTCCAAATCTCGATGCAATTTCTTTTCTTTGTCATGAGGTGATGCCGATTCTTTATAAAAAAGATCCATCTATTCATTTGACAATTATTGGCATAGGCTTAGAAAAGCATCACTTTACCCCGCAACCAAATGTAACAATATTAGGCTTTGTAGAAGATTTGCGTCCTTATTATCACGAAAGTGCGCTATTTGTATGTCCCTTAAGATTTGGATCCGGTATTAAAAACAAAGTTCTAGAAGCGATGGTAGCTTCGTTACCCGTCATTGGTTTTTCATGCGCCTTTGAGGGAATCTGTGGAAATAATCACGAACATTTTATTTGCACTGATAACTGTGATGCTACATCATATTCACAATGCATTATTGAAGCTTTGGATATCCCTCAAAAAATGGAAAAAATGGGATTAAAATCACATCATCTTATAAATGAAAAGTATTCTTGGGATGAAGTTCAAAAACAATACTCTGATGTCTATAATGTTTCGAAAGGAATAGCATGAAAAACAAAAAGTCTAAAATCTTACTTTCTGGCTGGTTTGGTGAACATAATGTTGGAGATGAGCTTATCTTAGACTCGGTCTATAAAGATCTGTCGAATCTTAAATACCAATCGATCACTCTATATGTTCCAAATCCAAAAAAATAAGTGTTAAATGTGAATATCCAAAAAATAGAAGAAAAAACAAGTTTTCTAGCGAGTTTCAAAATTATCCTAGTTAATAGAGTGTGGATTAGAATTTTGGATTTTGCTTGCTCAACTTATCTGGTAGCAAAATTACTTCCAGAAAAAGATTTTGGAATATTTAGTTATGTGATTTCTTGTTTTTTTATATGTTATCAACTGATGTCACTGGGTATTAGCACAACTTATGCTAAATTTTTCCACGAAAATAACGGCTCGTCCAGATTTTTTTTAAATTTTTTCCTTTTCCGTTTTGTAACAGGATTCTTTTTTTCTATATTATTTTGGATTAGCTTTGGGTTATTGCACAATTCCTTTTATCTATATTTTATTGTGATGTTTAATCTATTAGGCGCTATACTAACAGATTTTTTTGTTCAACATTACCAAATCCAAGAACGTTTCAAAATAAGCGTCCAAATTTCTAGTGCTTGCCAATACGTTAGATGTACTTGTTTTATTTTGTGTTTTGCAAATGGCTGGTTTACAATAGAGGCTCTGCTTTGGGGATACTTTATAGGGTACACCTTCACAGCACTTGTGCTTGTTATAAAAATAGTTCCCAAAGAATTTATTAATTATAGAAAAACAACAGATTTAAAACTGTTGTTTTCAAAACTACAAATGACCAAATACATTAAATATGGAGTTTGGCTTACGTTATCGAGTCTTTTAGTTGTGATTATCCTTTATCTTGATGGAATTATGCTTTTTCATATGCAAGGACCTGTAGTAAGTGCTGCATATGCACTTGCTTTTCGTTTTGTAGAACCTATTCTTTTACTCAGTGACGCAATGAGCAAAGTGTTTATGCCTAGACTTTTTAAAGAAAATACCATCGAAAACATTAAAGAGTATTTAAGCAAATTAAATCGTTATTTAATGCCTGTTGCTATATTAATCACAATTGTCGGATTGATCATAATTGATCCAATTTTTGAATATTTCTTTCATAATCAGTATGTACTGACTCCAAATATTATTAAGGTACTCATTCCTACGGTATCAATAAGTATTTATTCTATTCCACATAGTCTGATACTTTACCAAATTGAAAAACCTCACCTATTCACTATTAGCCACGGTTTTCAATTGTTTGGAATTATTATTCTCAATTTTTGGATGATTCCTAAATATGGTGCAATGGGGGCCGCATGGAATACATTGTTTATAAAATTGATAATCGTCACTTTTTATTTCACATATATTCGCAAATATATAAGTAAGCAAGATGCAAAACGCAATCAGGTTGAAAGCTTTTAATAGATGTTTAAGTAACGAATTCTATCGAGGATAGAATGCAAAAATAACAATGAAGTGAAAACTCACAAGGAAGATAAGAAAGGTTCCACCAGTAAATTATTTTCTATAGCATTTGAGCATCAGTAATTGGTCGACTCTGAAATATTCATTTTTTCAATCTAAGCAAATATCTGTTGAATAATAATATTCATTTTTCAGATTCTCTACATAATTTTTTGCAAGACGCACTACAAATGAAAAGAGAGCATTTTGAATATTCTCAAGATCATCTTGGTTCGATATGACCTCAGGAAAAGCATATTCTGAAAATGCTGTCTCCAAATCAGAAGTAATAGATACATTGATAAAATTAAGTTGCAAGATTAAAGAAAAGAAATGTTGTTCAATAAATCAAGTATTTGGTAGCGTGTCTCATGTAAAACATATAAATAAGATGGGAGATTAGGATGAAAATATGGTCAGCGCTTGTTCGTTCGTGTTCATTTAAAAATATGCGTTTGGGAAATCCAGATTTAAAAGAATATACGGCTTCTGATTATACAGATCACATAAGACACTTTCATAAATTGTTCAAACAAAAAAAAATCTCCACGTTTTTAGAATTTGGATTGGGAAAAGGTACTGAATACTTTTTGCAACATTGTGATCATGTCATTTCTGTTGAACTTTTGTGTTCCGATGATCGTAGCTGGTTTGAATATTGTCAAAAAAAACTCATCAATTATCCTCATTGGAAAGGTGTCTTTGTACAGGGATCTGATGTCATTGCACAAGCAGATCGACTTGCTCTTGAAGAAATCGATCCATCGTCAAAAGTTTCGTACTTAGATGAATTAAGATTGACCTGTGATAAAATTTTAGCTCAATTTTCTTTGGATGATCTTGAGCTTGTTTTTATTGATCCAGGCATCCACTTGCGTGGTGATCTGGTCAATATTATGTTGAAAAAAAATATTCCTATCATTGCTGCGCATGATACCAAAGTATCGGAGAAGGTTTATGGATGGAATAGAATTATTGTTCCAAGTGATTATCAAGCTTTTAAGTTTGTAAAAGGATTAGGACTGACATTATGGGTAAGAAAAGATCGTCTTGACGTCATCCAGCTTTTACAAAAAACAAACTGTAAGCCTTGCCATGTTAGAAAAAGGCATTAAATAAAATAAGCCTATTATCAAGATACGATGTGTCTTGTAGATCTCTTTAGGAACATGTCTTGTACTCAAGTTATCTTTATTTAAAGTATTCCGTTTTTGTATCACTACCTTTCTTACAATAAAGTGTATTACTCTAAACCTAAAAAAACACTTCATCCATGTGAAAGGGTTTGATCCTGAAACCTGGACAGAAGAAATAGGACAAGCATTGACAATGAAAGAAAGAAAAGGCGCAAATAGGCGAAGAAGTGAAGAAATTGATTGAAAAAAACCATTCTTGGGATGTATTCTTTGGGCAATATGGAATGATTTATGAAAGTATTGCAAATCAATGATAGTTTAATTGGAGGGGGCGCAGAGGTCGTTTTCCGCTACACATCGGAGCTTTTGAAAAAAGCGGGATATGATGTGAAAAGCTTTTATCATTCCAAGTTTTTGATCCATTCCATTGGGTATATTTATTCATTTAAGTCGTGTTTTCGACTGAAAAAGGTTATTGAAGACTTCCAACCCGATGTCATCCATTTCCATAATTTTCATCATCTGCTCTCTCCTTCTGTTTTGTATGCGATCAAAAAGCTTAAAAAGCGTCTAGGATTTAAAGTTTTTATGACAGTGCATGATTATCACCTTATTTGCACAAATAATGGATGTATTCATTGGAAAAAAGCTGAGCCTATCAATTGTGAAAGCTGCCAAGGTAAGAAATTTTACAAAGGATTATTTTACAAATGTGATCATCGAGGAATTCTTTTTAGCTTTATGAAGTTTTTACAACATTTTATTGCTTATAATTTTTTTAAGCTTCAAAACGTTATTGATACATTTATTTGTCCTTCGAATTTTTTGAAAAACAAATTGGAGATCAGTTTGCCGCAGAACAAATTGCATGTATTAAACAACCCAGCTTTTGGTCTTGCTCATAATTTGGATGAGATTACAGCAGCTGCCAAAGTGATCCAACAAAAATATGAAAGTGTGTTTTTAGGGCGTATCTCTATTGAAAAAGGGTTGCATCGTTTCTTAGAGGAAACCTATTCAAAAGAAAAATTTGGAAATGTTGCCATCATTGGGGATGGGCCCAAAAAATATAAAAAAATGCTAGAAGGCATTGTCCAAAAACGTCACTTAGAAAAAAATGTCTTTTTTCTAGGTCCTAAGGATCATTTAGAGGCTTTGAGCTATTTATACAATGCTAAAAGACTCATCTTTCCCTCCATTTGGTATGAAAATTGTCCTTTAACCATTTTGGAAGCCATCTACTTAAAAAAAGAGATTTTTCATTATGGAATTGGAGCCGCTGATGAAATTTCAAGTTTGGATAGAAAAGAGATTTCTGAAGAAAAGTATCTAGAAGGACTTTTAAAACTCTATCCACAAGAAGTAAAACAAAAAGCAAAAGTTTGCTTAGAAAAGACATCTTAACTGACCTTACGCGATAGATTCAACCCATGGAAAGGCTGCAAAAGGCAATCTACTACGTCTTACTCTTCACTCAACTCTATTGGAGTTGAGTTTCTTGCGCTACCTTGTATCTTGCCTTTTTCGCTCTTCCCCTAAATTGTATCTATCGCGTAACATCAGTTAATATGCGTCTATCGTATCTATTACAAAAAATAGTATTTAGTTTAGGGATTATCTCATTGTTTTTGACAGTGACCAATTTTGTAAACTTGAGTGTGCTCTTTTTTTTAAATATCTTTTTAGTTTTTTTTATTTTAATGCGCTCCAATATGATTTTAAATAAATTGCATGTAGCTTTGTATGGGTTGTTACTGTATTTTTTGCTTCATACACTCGTATATTCTCCTTCAGCGCTTTTAAATTATGAGTTTTATAGGCGCGATGGCAATGTGTTTATCTCTTTTTTGCCTTTTTTGATTTATTCGGGCCTCTATTTTGAATTTTCTGTTGAAAAACTTGTGCGCGCATTTTTAGGGTTTGTTGCGATTGTCAACGGTGTGACTTTATTTCTTTATTTGACGCATCTTTATCGCCCGCATCCAGAATATTTCATGCTTTTTTTTGCACACAATGCAGCAGGAGGCTTTCTTTCTATTGTTTCTGCTTTAGCATTGGGACTTTTTTGGCAGAGCAGAAAACCCATGGATCTTATCCTTTTTGTCTCTTTGCTCTCAGGCCTCTATTTTACCCAGTCTCGAGGATCGTTGTTGGGATTTGTGCTTGCGTGCGGACTTGTGATTGTTCTAAGAGAAAAACACATCAAAAAAGTGCTTTTTGGTGTGTTTTTGTTACATGTTGTCTTGTTATTTTACACTTATCCTATATGGCAAAGATTGGGAGAAAAATATCCTGTAGAAGAGGGGCAAATGTCTTTAAATAGTATTAACAGGGCACACACTTTTGTTGATAGAGGACTCTTTTTGTGGCCAAGAGCTTTTGATCTATTTTTAAAATCACCCATTTTAGGAACAGGTTTTGGATCTTATAACGACGTGCCCCATCATCTAAAAGGTAAAGAACATATTTTAATGTTGAATCAACCAGAAAAGTATTTTTTTGATGATTCCCATGCGCACCATAGTTTTTTACATGTTCTAGCAGAAACAGGTCTTTTGGGTTTTATGCTCTTGAGTCTCTTTCTTCTCTATTTAAGGAGATGGATTTTAACTGTGGAAAATTCGGGCATTCAAATGGGTTTACTTTTGTGTTTTTGGAGCAACTTTTTTTCTTCTTGCACAGAACACAGGCTCTTTACACCCTCCCAAATCTTACCTTTCGCACTCATTTGTGGACTTGTCATGGCTAATCAAAATGCTTTAAGATACAAAAGTGACAGCAAAGCTCTTTTAACTGATGTTACGCAATAAATTCCATTTAGATGAGGAGCGAAAGGGACAAGATGAGGCTCCTGCATAATGCAAAAAACGGCTGTTTTTGTAGAAAAATTTTTAAACTGTACGGGAGGAACCAGCATCAAGTTTTATGTAAAATTTGCATTATGCAGGAGTTTCAAGATGCAAGGATGTCCGACAAGTACAACTCATGAGAGTTGTGCGAAGAGGAAGACGCAGCAGATTGTTTCCAGCCCTCATATGAACAGAATTTATTGCGTAACATCAGTTTTTAAGCTAAAATGCATGCTATGACCACGTTAAAGAAAACATTTGAAGCTAAAGAGTATCTCCCTGGATTCAAAACAAATATTGCATCGAATACTTTTGCCAAAGGACTCAATGAGGAAGTGATTAAAAAAATTTCTCAAAAAAAGAAAGAACCTTTATTCATGCTTGAATTTCGCCAAAAAGCCTACCAAATATGGAAGAGTTTAGAAGAGCCCACTTGGGCAAATCTTGCCATCGATCCCATCGACTACCAAGACATGTCTTATTACTCCGAACCGAAAAAAAAACAGCAGTTGAATTCTTTAGATGAAGTGGATCCAGAATTATTAAAAACATTAGAAAAGTTGGGCATTCCTATAGAAGAGCAAAAGATGTTGACAGGAGTCGCAATAGACGTGGTATTTGATTCGGTATCTTTAGGCGTCACATTTCAAAAAAAGTTGAAAGAAGCGGGTGTTATTTTATGTTCCATATCAGAAGCGATTCAAAAATATCCCGATTTGATTCAAAAATACTTAGCGTCTGTGGTTCCTATGCAAGATAATTTTTTTGCAGCTCTCAACGCAGCTGTCTTTTCAGACGGCTCGTTTGTCTATGTGCCTAAAGGTGTCAAATGTCCGATGGAACTTTCCACCTATTTTCGCATCAATGAGCGCAATACAGGGCAATTCGAGCGCACGTTAATCATTGCAGAAGAAAATAGTTGCGTGAGTTACTTAGAAGGATGCACAGCTCCTGCTTATGACAACAAGCAGCTTCATGCAGCAGTTGTTGAGCTTGTGGCTTTAGATGGAGCAAAAATCAAATATTCCACAGTGCAAAACTGGTATCCAGGCGATCCTAAAACAGGTAAAGGTGGTATTTATAATTTTGTGACAAAACGCGGGCTTTGCAAAGGCAAAAAGTCACATATTTGTTGGACGCAAGTTGAAGTGGGAGCGGCAATCACGTGGAAATATCCAAGTTGCATTTTACAAGGAGATGAATCTTCTGGTGAGTTTTATTCCGTGGCACTGACAAATGGAAAAATGCAAGCAGATACGGGAACAAAAATGCTTCATATAGGCAAAAAGACCACTTCAACGATTATTTCTAAAGGAATTTCTGCCGAAAACTCTAAAAATACTTATCGTGGCCAAGTTATGATCCACAAAAAAGCCAAAGGCGCCCGCAATTACACGCAATGCGATTCGATGCTTGTTGGCAACAAGTGCTCTGCAAATACGTTTCCTTCGATTGATGTGGCGAATTCAACCGCAACAGTAGAACATGAAGCTAGTACCTCTAAGATGAATGAAGAACAAATTTTTTACTTGCAATCTAGAGGGATTGCAAAAGAAGAGGCAATAGAACTCATTGTCAATGGGTTTTGTAAAGAAGTGATGTGCCATGTGCCTTTAGAATTTGCCAAAGAAGCGCAAAAATTATTAACTTTAAAACTTGAAGGATCGATCGGATGATAGACATTAAAGATTTAACAGTCACATTAGATGATACATGTATCCTTAATGGACTTAATTTGAAAACATCTTCTGGAGAAACCCATGCGATTATGGGGCCTAATGGAGCTGGAAAATCCACACTTGCAAAAGTTTTAGCTGGACACCCTAGTTATACTGTAAAAAAGGGGAGAGCTCTTTTTCAAGGACAAAATATATTGGATCTTGAACCAGAAGAAAGAGCTGTTTTGGGTCTTTTTATGAGTTTTCAGTATCCAATAGAAATCCCAGGCATTACTAACTTTGATTTTTTATATACAGCTTACCTCACACAAAAAGAAAAGATTTCTAAAACTGCTTTTGGGCGCATTGTGAAAGATAAGATGCGTCTTTTGGACATGGATGTGGGCTTTTTAGACCGTTTTGTTAATGACGGATTTTCTGGCGGTGAAAAAAAGAAAAATGAAATTTTACAAATGTTAATTTTAGATCCCAAGTTTGTGATTTTAGATGAAACAGATTCTGGATTGGATATTGATGCGATGAAAGTTGTGGCAAAAGGCATCAATCAATTTATGACAGAACAAAAAACACTACTTTTGATCACACATTATCAACGTCTGCTCGATTACGTGGAGCCAGATTTTGTCCACGTGATGCTCAATGGAAAAATCGTTGAGACAAAGGATGGAGCATTTGCTCAAGTATTAGAAGACAAAGGATATGACTTTTTAAAATGAAAAAACTCAAACTTATCTCTTCTGTTCTCTTTGATGCCCTTACTAAGCAATACCATGCAAAAAAAGATAGACTTTTTTTTGTACCCTTAGCCTATCAAAAATTTTTAGAACTTGGCTTGCCGACAAAGCAGAATGAATGCTATCGCAATATGGGCCTAAAGCGCTTGAATGATTTAAACCTTGTTGCAGCCCCACAAAAAAAATGTCTGACTCAAAAAGGCATCACACTGTTTAATGGAAAATTCGTAGCATCTCAAGAAAAGCTCTTTTGCCAGCCAATTCAAGAAGCAAACGCGATTTTTGGGGCGTTTTTATATCCCTTTTATACCTCACTTTTAGATGAAGAAACAGATCCTTTTTATGCGATTAGCACAGCCCTTTGTTCTGGAGTTGTGATCCATGTATCAAAAGAGCGTGTATCAACAGAACCGATTCATATTTACAACATCACAGATCTTCAGAAAAATCAAAGTGTGTTTCCAAAAATTATATTTATTTTAGAAAAAGGCGCCAAACTCAATGTTGTCTATCACCATAATGCACTTGAGGAGGGATTTTGCTTTGTCACATTTGATTGCATTATGCAAGAAAATAGCAAACTCAATCTGCAGCAGATCCATTTGGATCATACTTCCCATTTTTCTTTTGTCAGAGTCCAGCAAAAGCGTGATTCTTTATTTAAATCGCTGCATGTGACAAAAGGCGCTCCCTTTTGCCTTAATGATTACAAAGTTCAGCTTACGCAAGAAAATGCCGAGTGCTTTTTAAATGGCCTGTGGATGTTGAATGGTAAACAAAGAGCGCATACAAATGCTTTTGTGGAGCACCAAGCGCCTTATTGTAGATCTTTCCAACATTTTAAAGGCGTACTTTTAGAGCAATCGCGCAGTTATTTTGAAGGCAATAGCTTTGTGCACAACCAAGCGCAAAAAACAGATGCCTTTCAACTCAATCAAAACCTTATTCTTTCAGATGATGCCATTGCACATGCAAAACCCAAGCTCGAAATTTTTGCAGACGATGTGAAAGCATCGCACGGTTCTAATACAGTGCAAATTGAGCAAGAGTTGCTCTTTTATTTACAAACGCGTGGTATTTCAAAGAAAAGAGCCAAAGCGTTTTTAATTGAAGCTTTTTGTAAAGAAATGCTAGAAAAAGTAAAAATAGAGACAGTTAAAGAGGCTTTATTAGAAGATGCGCAAATACTTTCCACAACTTGAAAATACAGATCTTATTTACTTAGATTCTGCAGCAACCACGCTCAAACCCAAAGTGATGATCGATGCGATCACACAATTCTATGCGCATGAATATGGCACAGTGCACAGGGGAGTCTATCAGCTATGTCAAAAAGCGACCACACTTTACCAAGATGCAAGACAAACGATTAAAGATTTCATCCATGCAGAAAGCGAGGATGAGATCATTGTCACAAAAAACACAACAGAAGCAATTAACCTAGTTGCCAGCACCTTTATCAAACCAAAAGACCACATCTTAATTACAGAAATTGAACATCATTCCAACATTGTACCCTGGCAGCTTGTGTGTCAAAAAATAGGCGCCACCTTAGACGTGGTCCGCGTGCTTGATTCTGGAGATTTGGATCTAGAAGATCTAGAAAAAAAACTCAAAAAACACCCCAAACTGTTTAGCTTAGCCCACATTTCCAACACCATCGGTACGAAACACCCCATCCATCAAATCTGTAAGCTATGCCACGCTCACAACACACACGTTTTGATCGACGCGGCACAATCCATTGCCAACACATCGATCGATGTGCAGCAAATCGACTGCGATTTTTTGTGCTTTTCAGGTCACAAGATGTATGGACCTACAGGTATTGGCATTTTGTATGGAAAAAAAGAATTGCTCAATGCCATGCCTCCTTTTTTAGGAGGAGGGGACATGATCGAATCTGTGACAAATACGCACACCACATTTGGACCTCTTCCGCTCAAATTTGAAGCAGGCACACCTCCCATTGCCGAAATGATAGGCTTAAAAGCTGCCATTGATTTTATTAAAACGCACAAAACAGAAAGTCTTACCAATTATGCCTTAGAAAAATTACAGACAGTGGATGGAATCAAGATTTTAGGTGCTCCTAGAGAAAGGGGCGAGCTGATTTCTTTTGTGCATGAAAAATATCATCCTCTGGATATAGCGACGCTTCTAGATACAAAAAATATTGCTATAAGATCGGGCCACTTGTGTGCAATGCCAGCACTCAAACGCTTTTTTCTCGATCGCGCCTGTAGAATTTCCTTTGGCCTCTACAATACCAAAGAAGATATCGATCAATTTTCCAAAGCATTAAAGAATGTGATGAGGGATCCACTTTCCTCTTGAAAGGTCTTTATAGCAGCTTTAACAGCGTCATTTGTGACGCTATTTTGATGTGTGTGTAAAAATTCAAGGACAAAATCATAAGATTCGAGTTGCTCATGATAGGCATAGTCTTGCAACAACTTTTGGTACTGAGTAGCAAGTTGGATCACAAAGTTATCTTTATTTGAATCAAGCATTGAAGTATATACTTCATCAAGATCTTTCCACAAAATCAGCAGCTTGAAAAAAGCGGTTTGAATTTCTGGATTTTCGAAATAGTTATAAACAGCGTTAAAAACATCTTGTGGTTTAGGTAATTGCTCTTTTGATGGAAGGACCAACTCTTTATCAACAAGAGAATGATCAAAGCAATCACCGATAAGTATGAGCATCTCTGCTGGAGTTAAATCTTGTTGGGTTGCTTGGATATCGATTGCTTGGAAGATCCATCCAAGAACTTCTTCAACCAGAAGCATATAGATGGATTTTTTTTGTAAAAGAGAATGGTACAAGGCTGCTTTTTCATAAGTTGTTTTTGCTAAAAAAAGTTGTAGCATATCGTAAGAAAAAGACTCTTCTTGAGGCTCAATTTCAAACATTACAATTACATAAAAAAGAAAGAATTTTTCAAAATTTTCCTTCAACACACCGTGTTGCGTGTCGCGATTTGCCTGGTAAAAGGTTTCAACATCTTCCTCATCAAGTAAGTATTGAATATTTCTGCAGTGACGAAGAGTCTTGCTGTATATTTTGTCATAGGTGATGTCTCCTTTTTTACGAGGGAGGAAGTTTTCTATAGCAGAGTCGTAGTATTTTGCGAAAGACAACAAGTTCACTTGCTTGTTTTGCAATAAGCTTCCTATAAATGCGAAAAACATGTAAAAATCCTCAAGAGATTTAGGATTCTCAATATTATTAAAAGGTTGAATAGAAACCTCATATGATGAGGGGATTGTATCACTTGGTTCAATTTCATAAATAGGGGTAAACTGTACAGAGTCTTCTTTTTGTGCAAAATTTATCATCATGTTAAATCGATGAGATGTTCCCAAAAAAACCTCTGCGAAAAAGCACCCTTTTTGTAGGTGAGGAAGTCGTATCTTTAGACAAAAACCATCAGAACATTGTAGATCTTTGTCTGAAAAAACAGGAAGGGTACATTTTACTAAAATCAAAGGAGGTTTATCATGACATGTGAGCTCTATGGAATTAGAAGTTTGATAAGTGTTCGATTTAATATTGAGAATTGTAACTTCTGGAAGGGAAGCATCACATTCTGATAAGAGTGTTAGAGCGTCTTGTAAGAGTGTTAGAGCGTCTTGATAGGTTTTAGAATGATTTAAGAGATACTCGCCTGCAAGTTTTTGAACATCATTGAAGAGGGTGTTGAGTGCAATACTAGAAATTAAGTGTATGGAGGTTGTTAAGACCAAAATATGTGAAGTATTAAAGGTAGAAAAGTGTTTGTGTTTTAATAAGTAAAACAGCGCTCCATATTGTACCAAACAGATAACAAACCATTGAGCGAGCCCTTTTAGCATAGCAGCAGCAGTATACCAGTTTTGCTCATGTATTAGAGAGACAAAACAGTTTTCGGAGTGTTGCTGCTCATAAAAATTAGGCTGGGAATAAAATCGCAAATCAGAAAAGGGTTTTTGAAGAAATAGAAGTGTTCCTGTCTTTTCAAAAAAATCTCTCTTGTGCCATTGAGATTCTGTAAATAAATATTTTGAAGCGTGGGTTACCATAGCATAAATCTCCAAATCAAATAGAGTTTATTATAATCAAGAAAAGCTTTAAAGTCAAGGGATTTCAAGCCGCTTTCCAGAGACGGACGTACTGTTGAATAGTGTCGAGCCATTTGAGCATTTCTTTATTAATTTGGCGGGTAATGATGACCCAACCAATGCAAAGAAGCGCAATACCAAGTAAGGATTTGATAGACATTCCCAAAAAGGCAATTTGTACCTGGGGAGCAAGTCTATTGGCAATTCCGAGAAACACCTCTGCCATCAAGCAGCCGACAAGAGCTGGAGCTGCGAGTTGGATCGCTAGAGCAAGGACATAGTTAGCGAGACTGATAATGCGCTCCCAAAAAGGAAAGCCTTTGGCAAAAAAGATGGGAGAAATCCAGGCTTCTTGAGGAAGTATGGAGTAGCTTATCGTTAGGGTATTTAGAAAAATGTAGGGGCCGCTGATCCAAAAAAAAGTCACAATGGAGATTTGGTTATAGAGAATACCGATAGTTGAAGTTTGGTTCTGCATAGTGGGATCTTGTCCAATTAAAGAAGAGGAACCACGCATAAAATCGATGATCACACCAGAAGATTGAGCGACATAAAAAGGAATGGTTACCAAAAAGGCAAGAATAAATCCAATAAACATTTCTTTAGCAAAGAGGCCCATGAAGTGGAAATTAAGTTCTAGAGGCGTTTTGGCAGTCAAAATGAATTGGGGGAGCAAAATGGCGCAAAGGCAGATCGCAAGGCCGATTTTACCAGAAGCTGGTATGGATTTAGAGCCAAAAAAAGGAGGGATGGCCACAATAGGAATAAGACGAGCAAGTCCGAGTAAAAAAAACATGAGCACGGCAACAGGATTAAATTGGCTATTGAAGATGAGTTCTAAATAGCGGTCCGTCATTGTCTAGACCAAGTTGCAAAATTAGTAAAGATAGAATTGGCATAAGAAAAGATTTGTCCGCCAATCCATGGACCTAAGATCATCAATGTACCAATTACGGCAAAAAGTTTGACCACAAAGGAAAGTGTTTGTTCTTGAATCTGCGTGGCTGCTTGGAAAATGGCAACCATGAGTCCTAAAATCATACTCAAAATAATAGGGGGACCAGAAACAATCAAAATCATCAAAAGAGCGTTGTAGGAAAATTGTATGATTTCAGACTGCAGCATAATACTCTCCTATTTGTACGTCATCACAAGTCCTTGGATCAATAGTGACCATCCATCAACCATCACGAGTAATAACAATTTTAAAGGTAAAGAGATGGTTAAAGGTGAAAGCATCATCATTCCCATTGCAAGTAGAATGTTCGATGTCACAAGGTCGATCACAAAGAAAGGTAAATAGATCAAAACACCAATTTCAAACGCATTTTTTAGCTGTGTCACAATGTAGGCTGGAATCAGGATGAAAAAATCTTTGGCAGAGAGGCCTTGTCGATAATCTTGGGGAAGAATGCGGTAGGCGGTTTGATAAAAATTGCGCATCTGTTGTTGTGCGGTATTGCGCAATAAAAAATCACGCAATGGTTCTTTAGAGACATTAATGAGGCCTAACATATAGGTGGGCGTATCGTTAGAAAAAATGGCCATATTTTTGCTTTTGTCAAAAAAATCTTTTCCTGCATCATACATTTTGACGCCTGTTGGAAACATTACATAGATGGTAAGAAGCAAGGCGATACCCGTAATAACTTGGTTAGGGGGGGCTTGTTGGACACCCAAAGCATTTCTTAACAAAGACATCACCACAACGATTTTCATAAATGAGGTAAGTAGGATCACAGCATAGGGTAAAAGTCCGATTGCTGCGAGTATGAAAAGCACAGAGATGACATTGGGTTGATCGGGAAGTTGTCCAACCTGTCCGGTGGCGTCTTGTGCAAACGTGTTTGCTGTGAGCAAAAGACCTAAAAAAAAGAAGCGAACAAAACGTGTCATTTTTTCAAATATTGCGAAAGCGCAAGTTTTAGGTTTTCAAATAATACATCTAACTGAGCATTAATAATACCAGCTTCGGTCTCTATGATGCAACCCCCACGTTCAATATCTTTGCGTACTTCGATACTGAGTTTTTCACAATGCTCTAAAACTTCTTTAATGGAGGGTTTGCTTTTTTCTAAAATGGTTAAATCTTCACGGTTGCAATAAATATGCACATATTTGTGCATTGCCACGGGCTTTAAGCTTGTTTTTACAAGAGAAATGATTGTTTTTTTGTTGCTCATTAACTCTTGTCCTACGATTTTTTTTGCGCATGTGACAACAAGATCTACCATCTGTTGTTCAAATTCTTTTCTGACATTTTTGATTTCAGTTTCTAAGCGCTCGAGTTGGCTTGCCCATTTTAAAAGACCTTCTTGGAAGCCTTCATTTTTTGCGTTTTCTTTTAAAACTTCAGCTTTTTCTTTAGTTTTTTCTTTGAACTTATCGATTTCGACTTTTGTTTTTTCTAAAAGTTCTTTGATCGATAAAAGTTCAGCATAGTCTTTTTGAGGAATAATTTTTTGATTGAATTTGAACTCTAGATCTTTTTCAATAAGGGTAAATAAATTCATAATACCTCAAAGGTTTCTTTTTCAATGAGATTAAAAAGTTCCAAAATTTGGTTTTGGCAAATTTTTGTCGCCGGAACAATCGCCTCTTCTTTGACTAATTTTTGGATAATAGAAGCTCTGCCGGTGTCGATTTTATAACATAGGTGTTGAATAAAATCTTTTTGCATGCCAGATAGAGCAAGTGCTACTCTGACAAGACCATTTTTTTGCAATTGATGATGGATATCGGATTGCATCCATTTAGACAAACCCTGTTTTGGAAGCGCCCAAAAACTTTTTTGAGAGATCATCTGATTTAAAAAATGTTTTTCTTGTGCGTTCAGGGAAGTTTGAATGGTTAAAATGGCATTTTTATCCACGACCTCTTTAAGTTCATTGGCAAGGTCATAGAGTCCCAACAAATTAAAGATGTATTCTAACTTATCTTTTGTGCACTCTAAAAGTTTTGATAAGGGATTTAGTTCAAGCAGTTCTTTGGGTAGAATCGAAAAATTAATACTTTTTTCAATGCAATATTTTTGCATGATTTTTTTTAAAAAGGGATTTTTGACAGCCTCGGGTGTTTCTATTTCAAAATGTTTGGCAATTTTGTAGCTGATTCTTTTAGGAAGATGGGCAATAAAAAACGCAATGTATTCCTTGGATTTTGATTGGAACATCTCTAAAAACCAAGAGTAGTGCACCGTATCAAAATAAAAGATAGAGGGACGAACAAACGCGTTGATGTTGAAAGATATATCTTTGGTGTTTTTGAGTTTTTCTTGCATGCCATTGTCTAAAAACAAAGAAAATGTCTCTAGATTATTACCAATCTGTGCTTTTAATAATGCTAAAAATTTTGCATGCATCTTATTCTACACCCTCTTCACTTTTTTCTTTTTTAGGAGCTACTGGCTGCTCTTCAAAAGTAATGGGTTTTAAAGAAAGCAGAGTTTTAAGTCCCCTTGAAGATAGCATAGGGTAGAATTTCCAAACCAAAAACGCTGTCAAAAGAGCAAACGCAAGAATGAGAAATGAAAAGAAGAAAAAAAGCGCTCTAAATTGTCCCACACTGTGTTTTTCCATCGTCACAGACCAGAGGGTAACAAGTTCAGGTCCATCGGAATAGATGAGATCTGGATTTTGTGGCAAGGAAACATCAGTAAAACGACTCTTGTCTGAAACAACGGTCACATTATTATAATCGAGATCGGGATACGCTGAAGAGACAAGGCGTTTGATCTTTGTGACAAGATGAGAGTTGGGATCATCCATCACACCTTCATGTTTGACATAGACAGCACTAGAGGGTTTTTGCGTTTGTTCTTCTCCAATGGCGCTTTGCACGGGAATAGAAAGCTTTACCACACAGTCAATCACGCCATCAATTTGACGAATCATATTGGCAAGATCGAGTTCCAAGCCTCCCTGATAACGGATGGTTTCGGTTTTATCAGAAGTCATCAATCCTGTATCGGAAAAAAGATCTAAGAGGCTTTGGCCTATACGTCTTGGAAGACCTACGCGATTCAAGATTGCCATCGCTTCTAATTGCCTGCTGCCTTCTACTTGGATATTAAATAGGCTAGTTGTTTGTGTTGCGCCTGCTGTTGTAGATGTCGGCTGCAACATTTTGGTTGCTGTGATTCCTTTAGACGCTAAATAAACCACAATTTCATTGGCCTGTCTTTCATCTACGCTGGTGACAACATCAGATTTTTTTACACATCCTGCAAGAAGCAAACCCAAAAATACAAAATAGACTAAATTTTTTAACATCACATACACCCTTTTTCATCCCGGCTTCCCTGAGTGTAGCAATTTTAATAAAAAAAAACATGTTTATTTTTTTTCTATCCAGAAAGAAGAAGGAAGAGAACTCGCATGAGAATGAAGATTGAATGGGGCAAGGCTTTTTTGAATAAGATCTTGATAGGTTTTAAAAAAATAAAAACAAGAAAAGAGAATGTTCCAATCTTTGTTGTTGTGTAACAGAGCGGCAAGAAACCACTGCTTTGTATAAGGGCGCCTCTCTTTTTCTATCCATTCTTTTGGGTAATCATAAGGCAAGAAAATATCATGGATATGTACCATAACACCGGGTTTGAGTCTTGGTAAAATATTGAGATATTCATATAACACATCGCCGTAGGGTTTGATCACGTGAGAAGAGTCAATAAATAAAAGATCATTTTTTTCGAGTTGGTCAAAGAGTTGTAGTGGGCATTCTTCAACGCGTTTTTTGATAAGAGTGATTGGTAATTGCTCTAAGATAGAAGAGTGATAAGGTTCGATGCATGTGATATTGCCGTTGTTTTTATTTTTACAAATGGCGTCACATGCGAGTTTTGTGGAATGCCCGGATCCAATTTCAATCACCCTCTTTGGTTTGAAGTGTCTAAGCATCGCATAAAACATCAAACCATCAAGCTCTTCATACAGTTTTTTAAAATATCGATGAGGTAGGGCAGAGTCTTTGAATAAAGGGTATTTAAATTCTTCTATGTAGCCTTTGAGCTTTTCAAATAATTGCACTTGCTTTGAAAAATTAAAATCTAAAAATGTATGTTCAATTTTATCAAAAGATTGGGTAACATCTTTGGGAAATGTGGATGTGAATGGGGATTCGTATTTGTAAAAGAGCTTTGAAAAAAAGGAAGTAATTTTCTCAAAGAAATCTTAATGCGGTGTTTTACATTTCTTTTTACATTTCTTAGCATAAATGCTAACTTTAGAGGGAAGAGAGATTGTTTTCAATATGAAAAAAATAAAATATCTGTTTTTAATCTGTTTGGTTTTGTTTGCGTGTTCTAAAAAACATGAAACAAAATCTGTTGGCATTGATCCTGTCTTTTACCAGCTCAACATGTCCCAAATGTCGCCCTATCTTTATGGATATGTCTTTGAACTTTTGCAGATCTTTAGTGAAGAAGAGGGTGTGCTTTTACAAAAAATAGATGTGAATTGGGATCATCTTTTAGATGGATTGAAACAAAAAAACTTTACAAGTGCGATTTCTATTCTCACACCGACAAAAGAAAATCAAGCGCACTATCAATTTTCAGATCCCATCCTTGAATTAGGTCCAGTCCTTATCGTCAAACAGAAAAGTTTTGTCAAAAATATACATATGTTGAAAGGACGTATTGTAGGAGTTGAATCCACAAATGAAGGCATCATTTTGGTGCAAACGATTCCAGATGTGATCATTCAAACCTATGATCGAATGATCCAAGCGTTTGAAGACGTGTATAATGAAACAATTGATGGGGCTGTGTATAACATTTTGCAAGCAAAAAAAATCAATCAAAATCTATTTTCCAACACACTTCAAATTGCCTCAGATCCTTTGACCAACCTGGCAATTCGCCTTGTCATGTTAAAAAATACAGATCCCGAATTTTTAGAAAAGTTCAATCGTTTTTTAAGAAAGATGGACGATTCTAAAAAACTTCAAGCCCTAAAAGAAAAATGGGAATTGGATTAATAAATACGACAGCGATCCTGAGCGGTGAAATCTTGCAAGACTTTGTTGTAGACCTCTTTATCCATAGGACATTTTTCAATGCCCCAAATCTGCTCAATATATTGCTTCGTTGTATGGTCAATGGAAAAAGGACCCATGCCAGCGATATTATTGATGCAATATTCAGCCCATTTATTGCGATCTTTGAAAAGTTCTTCGGCTTTTTCATGGGTTTCAATGTAACTTCTTAAATCTTTTAATATGAAATAATGGTCTGGCTTTGGACCTTCTTCTAAAAGACGGTGGTAGATAGATTGAAAAATTTCTCTTTCTGTATCATTTTGGGCAAAGGTATTATCTACAAGGCTATCAAGAGCTTCTTTGATTTCAGGATCCTTTTCATAAATTTCTTTTGGATTGTAAGAACCAGATTTTTCTAATTCTTCAACCTGTTTTAAATCCATACCAAATTTAAAAGGCCACCACTCATCGCTCACAGATTGGCGCATTTCCACATTTGCACCATCGTCGGTGCCAATAGTGAGCGCTCCATTGATAGAAAATTTCATGTTTCCTGTACCGCTGGCCTCTTGACCAGTTAAAGAAATTTGTTCAGAAAGGTCGGCTGCAGGGATGATCATTTCTGCACGCGAGACATTGTAATTTTCTATAAAAATGACTTTTAACATGTGGTTGAGTCTTGTATCATTATTGATTGTTTTACCTACGCCATTAATGAGGCGAATAATATTTTTTGCCGCCCAATATCCAGGAGCGGCTTTTCCACCGAAGATGGCCACTCTTTTGTGTCTAGAATTGGGATCTTTCAAAAAGCGTTTGTATAAAATAATTAGATGCAGCACATTCATCAATTGTCTTTTATATTCATGAATACGTTTGGTTTGGATATCAAAAATTGCAACGGGATCTAAATGTTTGTCATCGGGAAGAACGTTACCAAATGCATCTCTGTGTGTGCAATTTTCAATGATGTAATCGATTAAAAGTTGCTTTCTTTTGGCTTTGATTTCCAAAAATTCTTTTTGGGCGTCTGGATTAGAAGCAATGTTTTTTATTTTTTTTATTTCTTCGAAGTTTGTGATCCACTCATCTCCAATATGTTTTGTGATAAATTGAGCCAGTTCTGGATTGGCATGAAGCAGCCAACGTCTATGTGTGACACCATTTGTGCAATTGACAAAACGCTCTGGAAACATGTCGTAAAAATCTTTAAAATTTCGGTTTTTTAAAATTTCGGTATGTAAATAAGAGACACCATTGACTTTATGAGACATGTAGATAGCTAGATGAGCCATTTTTATCTGTCCATTTTCTAAAATAGACATGCGCTGCACTTTTTCTGCATCGTTGTTATATTTGGCACGAATATCATCAACGAGTTGTTGATTGATTTTTTCTATAATACGATACTGCAAAGGAAGCATGCTATAGACACGATGTTGGTTCCATTCTTCCAAAGCTTCTTTTAATACGGTGTGATTTGTATAAGAGCAGATTTCTTTTGTGCATTCAAAAGCATTTTCCCAAGAAAATTGGTAGTTTTCAGTCAGTTGATACATGAGCTCGACCGTGGTCAATGCAGGATGGGTTTCATTGAGTTGGATCCGCACTTTGTCATGAAAGGTGCTCAAATCATTGTTGTGTGAGAGTAGATGAGAGCGCAAAATATCTTGCAGTGAGGCAGAAACAAGCAAGTATTCTTGTTTCAGGCGAATACGTTTGCCCATTTCGTGGTTATCATTTGGATAGAGCACATTGGTTAAAGAAGTATTTTCAGCAGCTTGATCCAATTGGCCTGCATTATAACGTTGCAATTTAAAATTTTTGGGCGATTCTTTGGTCGACCACAGTCTGAGTTGGATGACAGGATTGTAAGAGTCTTTTCGATATCCTACGATGGGAATATCAAAAGGTAGCACCCTAACCTCTTCGCGTTGACCTAATTTCCACAGTTCTTCGACACTTGTCTTTTCATCTTCAGCAGTTTCCTTACCAAATTGCACTGTCAGCGATTCGCCATCATCCCGTTTTTCCCAAGGATATAAATTAAGGAGCCACAAATCGGGGGTTTCGACTTGTACACCTTCCCAAATTTGTTGTTCAAAAATCCCATATTGATAACGCAAACCATAACCTTTAGCAGGATATTCAAGCGTTGCAAAAGAATCTAAAAAACAGCTCGCTAAGCGTCCAAGTCCACCATTTCCAAGTCCCGCGTCTATTTCCAAGTTAAGAAGCTTAGAAACATTGCGGTTCATGCGATTGCATACTCCTTTGACAATTTCAAAAGCTTTTAGGTTGAAAATGTTATTCGTAATAAAACGTCCTGGTAAATACTCTAAAGAAAGATAATAAAGTGTGCGCTGATCATGTTTAATACGTGTATATTCAGAAGCAGAGGCATTCATCAAAATATCTTCTCTCAAAGAGAGACAAAAGGCACGATAAAATTCTTCGAAAGAGGCTTTACTTTCTACTTTTCCTAAAAGCGTGATCAGGTAATGTTTGATCTTAACTTCTAAGCGATCGATCGCATTATTAAGATCGTTTTGTTTAGCATCTGCCATGTTTTAATACATAAGCATACATACAATTTTTAGCAACCTGAATTTCTAGGTTTATTTCACTCATTATCAAGGGAGATGACTCTTTCTTCTCATGATTCTGAGCAAACTAAACTTAGAAACACAGGTTATCAAGGAAAGAATGCGATGAATAAATAAAAAAGGATCATGCTTAGAATACATGAAACGGGAATGGTAATTGCCCAAGAGACTAAAATATCGCGAATGGTTTTTAAATTGAGTGCAGAAAATCCACGGGCAAGCCCCACACCTAAAAGAGCGCCCACTAAGCTTTGTGTTGTAGACACAGGCATCGCAAGTTTTGTGGCAATAAGAATGGTGATAGCAGCACTAAACTCTGCACAAAAACCTCTCGTGGGTGTTAGTTCTGTAATTTTTTTACCCACTGTTTCAATCACACGCCATCCCCAAACAGCAAGACCAATAACAATACCCACACCACCAAAAGCCAAAACCCAAATAGGAACGCCGACATTAGAGAGTTCCAAAGTATTTGTTTTTAAATAGACAACGATGGCAGCTACAGGTCCAATGGCATTTGCCACATCATTGGATCCGTGAGCAAAAGCGACAAAACAAGCAGATAAAATTTGGAGCATAGCAAACACTTTTTCCACAAAGTTATACTTACCTTGATCAGATGTTGTCTTGAGCTGTTTTTGCGTGGTTTGATAGAGCGTTTTTGTTTGCTTGAAAAGTTCTTTAGATTCTTTACGTAAATCCCCCGTGGAATGCAGTGAAACGCGTTGCAAATGTTTCATCGCTTTTCTTAAAAACTGTGTGCTTTGTGGGTGGTGCGTGATTTCTTTGACTTCAGTTTTAAGAACTTGAAGTTTTTTTCTGATCAAAAGTTTAGAAAGAAAATAGCCAACAAGTCCAATACAAAAAGCAATCCCAAATGTGATATGCCAGGAAACATCGAATTTTAAGCTTTTTAATCCATCAAAAAGGACGGCTAAAAAGAGTACAAAAAGGGCAAAAAACACGAATATAGGCACCACTTTTTGCGTTGCCTTGATAGGTTTTAGAGAAAACAAGACCGTTTTTTGCAAAATGGAAAAAATAAAATAACTCAAAACTCCAGCAAACAAAGGAGATAAAACCCAGCTTGTGGCAATGAAAAAAACATTTTTCCATAAAATAGCCTTTAGGCCACCTGCAGCAATGCCGAATCCAAGGATTGCTCCGACAATGGCGTGGGTTGTTGAAACAGGCCAGCCAAAATAAGAGGCCACTTGTAACCAAATTCCAGTGGCAAGCAAAGCGCCTAACATTCCGTAGACAAAATGCAGGGCATCGTGTTCGAAAATAGCGGTGTGAACAATCCCTGTTTGAAGTGTTTGGGTGACACGAGATCCAATTAAAAAGGCGCCTGAAAATTCTAAAATTGCTGCAATAATGACGGCCTTTTTTAGTGTCAGAGCTCCAGAACCAACAGACGTTCCCATTGCATTTGCGACATCATTAGCTCCAATGTTAAAGGCCATGTAAAAGCCAAAAACGATTGTTAACACAAATAATATGAGTTGTAGGTCCATATTTTAACTGACATCAAGAATCACTCGAATACGATTGGATAATTTTTCACACACTTTGGATAAATTTCCAATTTCTTCGATTAGATTCAGCCATAAATAAAATGTATAATGCGGTATTTTTTCAGTCTCTGAAAAAAGGAGTTTTTTTAAATTTTGTGTCAATTTTGAATTTTCGTGTTCTTTCAGAGCAACTTCATCAACCATTGCTTTAACTTTTTCAGCTTCCAAGCCACCAAATGTTGTTTCCAACAAAGTATCCATTTCCTTTAGAACCTGGTTGGTTTTTTCAAAACTTTGGAGGGTTTTTTTACAAAGTTTTTCAAAAGGTTCTTTTAAAATGGGAAGGATGGGTAGAGAATGGAGCGTCAGTGTAATGCCAATTTGTTCTGCTGTATCTGCAATCGCATCTTGCAGGTGCAAAATATCTAAAAGATCAAAACGATCGATCGGTAAAAAAAGTGTTTTAGGAAGGTGATTTCTTAGATCGTTTTTTGTAAGATCTGCTTCATATTCAAGTTCTGAAATTTGTTTTGCGAGCTTTTCTAGTTTTTCTGTTTCTTCTTTTTGGAAAGCTTTTAAGAGTTCTTCTAATTTTGTAATGCATGAAGCCACCTTTTTCATATGTGCTTTTAAAGGAGAAAAAGGAGATTTTCCAAAAAGTCTAGCAATTGTACGCATACTAAGAAGGCTACCACACATTGCATTTTTATTAAAAGTTAAGTGAACCTTTTGCATTAGCTTATACCAATGATATCTCTTGTTGGGATATATTTTAAGATCGGGAATAAAATGGTGCATTAAAGGTTTCTCGCCTTTGTTTATAAAGCGCTTTGTTTATTGGTACCTGCCAACACGACTTTTTAATCGCGCGATAAAAACATATTTACCGGATTCATCAGAAAGATTGTGGGTATGTTGAAATGGAAATAGGATATTTTATTGAACGGTCAAAAAAATGATTTTTCAACGCAATATTTTTGCTTTCATTGCAACCATTTTGTCTTTAAGTACTGTCATTTTATCAATAGACGATCTTGATCCAAAAGCGCTCGTCTATCAATGCGCTTCAGTAACCCTTGGTGAATATTGTGAAAAAGGTTTCAAATTTCTTGTCACGAGATGAATTTTAATTTACAATCCACAAGCTAATGCTAAGGAAACTTTTTCTACTGGTCATTTGTTTGCAGAGTGTTTTTGGGAATTTTCAAAATTCAAAAACTCTTTTGCTTTCTGAAGTCCAACCCAATTCCATCATCAACGGCGTGCAT
>JAAKFQ010000005.1 GCA_011064725.1 Chlamydiota bacterium
CAATTTGATTCGGTTTCTGTTGATGGATGTGAGTTTACTTCTTGCATAGCAAGCTCCACAAGCCTTGGTGGAGCCGTTTTTAGTGCTGCCCCTATAGAAGTGACGAGCAGCTCGTTTACTTCCTGCACTGCGGGTAGGGGCGGGGCTATTGGAGAGATAAACCCCCAAAGTATAAAAGTTGGCGGATCGATCAATAATTTTAGTAGCTGTACAGCGGTATCTGATGGTGGTGCGATTGCTGGGTTTGGGACAGTTTTAGTTAATGGTACCCTTAACACGTTTGGACATTGTTCTGCAGGCGAAAACGGGGGTGCAATTTGGGCAGACAAGGCGATTAATATAGCCAACAGCTCTATTTTTTCGACCTGTTCTGCAGATAAAAACGGTGGTGCAATTTATGGCGCGTCGACGGTTAGTGTTGTAAGCTCCCAATTTAATCCATGCACAGCCAAACTAAAAGGTGGCGCGATTTATTCTACAGATGACCTTAATGTTTCTCAAAGTTCATTTACTTTGTGTACGGCGATTACAGGTGGTGCGATTTTTGGGGATAGTGGCGCGACAATCACAACACTTAACAATGTGTTTAATTCGTGTGATGCAACTGGATCGGGTGGTGGTGGTGCTATCAATGTTCTAAAGGAATTAGAAAGTACGGGTGATTTTTTCCACAATTGTACAACAATAGCTGATGGTGGTGCAATTTTTGGAGATGTAAGTGCGATAATTATAACAGAAAACGCAAAATTTAATTCATGCACATCGAGCGATAATGGTGGTGCGATTTATGTTAGAAAGACATTAGATATTTCCGATTGTAGTTTTAATCAATGCGATGCTCAATTTGATGGCGGCGCGATTTATGTTGAAAAAACAGGGACACTTACATTTTCAGGTCCTGTATCTTTTTCAGGCAACACGGCTAATCGCGGCAAAGACGTGTTTATAGAGTCAGGAGTAAGCTTTACTGTTGATACGTCTGCTAATATTACCATTCCTAATCCTATTGAAAGTAATCAGGCTGGAGCTAGTGGAACTTTTATCAAGCGAGGCAGCGGAAAGCTCTCTTTAAATGGAGATAATACCTATGACACAGTTAGTACCACAATTGAAGAAGGAGAACTACATGTCGATGGATCTATCATCACTGATATAGATGTAAAACCCGGAACCACAATAAGTGGAAACTTAACAACCCAAAAAGACTTAAAAAATGAAGGTTTAATGAAACCTGGTGACGATGGGCTTGGACAAATTTTTGTGAACGGAACCTTTGAACAAACAACCGATGGTATCTTAGAGGTAGACCTTACGCCAACAGGTGTTGTTGCACATAAAACCTATGTTGTAACCCCCAATCCCGCAACCGTTAACGGTGAGTTTTTAGTTAAAATCGAAAATGGGAACTACATTAAAGGCACAGAATATACAATTGTTCAAGGTCCGATTGCGTCTTATTCGGTAATCGTTACAAAAACAGGTGCGCTAGCGAGTCAGATTGATTTGTCGCTTGTTGAAGGAAGCCTAAAACTTATCGTTAACAACACAGTGATTTTTATTTGTCCAGAGCTTCCCCAAGGAAACCCCCGTATGATTATTCAAGCGTTTGATGCGCTCGATCTCACTCCTGCATCACCTATGGCGCTCATTGTTGAGGCGTTTGGACAGCTAAGCTGTCCCGATCCTTTGGCTACCATTTTGAATAATATGACAGCAGCAAATTATGCTAATCTTGAATGGATGACTGTTTCTACAGACACACAATTAAGCTACATATTGGGTTATCATGCGCACGCCATCAAATGTGCTAAGGACGAGCCTTGCGGAACATGTAAGAGTCAAGGAATTTGGGTAAGCGGCATGGGTGGTTTTGAAAACATGCGCTCTTTTGGTTGGCTTTCTGGATATGAAGCAGATACAGGAGGTGTTTTAGCAGGACTAGATTTTTGCGAGCACCCGTTTTATTTTGGGTTTGCCGGAGGATACACGTATACCGATTTTCATCTAAGAGAGAATGCGGGGTTTGGAGATATTCAATCTGGATTTGGGGCTGCTTATGGTGGGTTTATTTCGAAAAGCTTTATTGCTGATGCATCTGTCATTGTAGGCGGCAAACATTTTGATATGCATCGCAAAATTGTCTTTTTGACAGTGAATGAAGTTCCCCATTCTACGTTTGAAACGCCTTTTGTTAACACGCATTTGGGACTTATGGGACAGATTTACCTCTCTGATTTTCGCTTAGAAGCTTTTGGGAATATCGATTATCACTATTTGTTTATAGGTCCTGTTTTAGAAAAAGGATCAACACTTGATTTGTTTGTAAACCGCCATCATTCGCATTTTATAAAGGCAGAGATCGGAACAAATCTAAAGGGCATTTTCAAACACCAAGACATATGCTATGCACCTTTTATTGGTGTGAGCGGTGTTGTTAAAGTGCCGCTTGGAAACACCGAGTACGGCGCGTTTTTTGCAGGCGAGACATTCTATCAAAACACGCTGACAACCAGTCACTCTCAAAAACTTGTTTCTCCTCGGTGTGGTGTGCGCATTTACACAACATCTTTTATTTTCATGATTAATTATAGGGGAGAGTTTAACAAATATATCCAAAACCACCAAGTCGATGGCAGTCTAGAATGGTCTTTTTAGGAATAGTTGAAGTTAAAACGCAAAGCCTTTATTTTAAACAAATATGAAGCAGCTTTGTTTTTTCTTGTTTTTCTGTAGTCTGTTATTTTCGATACAATATACAGTCAACCTAACAGGAGATAATTTATCATTCACAACCTTACGCAAAGCGATAGACCAGTCCAACACAGTTGGTGGTATAAATGATATTATTTTTACTCTCCCGACACCCGTAATTACTCTTAGTGGTCTTGATGGTCCTTTACCCGCAACAACAGCAATAAACCTGATAATAGATGGAAGTGCTACTCCCACAAACGTAGAAGTTAATGGAGCTTCTGTAGAAAAAATTTTTGGTAAAATTATTACCCCAGGCATTGCATTTGATTTAAGAAACCTGATATTTAAAAATGCTACAACCCCTGGTGGAAATAATGGCAGTGTTGTTGAAATAACCTCACAAACTACGTCATTAAATGTTGATAATTGTACGTTTGATACATGTACTAGCGGTGCTGCTGGTGGTGCGATTGAAGCAGATAATCATGTGGTTGTGAATAATAGTCGTTTTATCAATTGTTCTGCTCCCACTAGTACTGGCGGCGCAATAAGAGCTGTTGGAAACATTCCAACAGATGCTCTGCAAGCTTCTAATTCATTTTTTAGTTTTTGTTCAGCAAGCGTTGGTGGGGCTATTTGGAGCGCTGGAAATATAAAAATTTTTGATAGCGTATTTGAGGATTGCTCTTCAACCTCTGGTGGCGGCGTAATCTGGGTTAAAAATGCTGAAATTTCTGGCACTAGTTTTACTAGAAGCTCTTCTACTGCAGACGGAAGAGTGATTAGCACGCAGGGCAATTTAACGATTTCTAATTGTAGTTTTGATGATTTTAAAACTACTAATGTTGCTGGCCAGGGAGGCGCTATTTATAAAATAAACTTTATAGGTCCTGAAGAGATAAAAATTTCTAGTACGAGCTTTAAAGGAGGAACAGCGCCACAAGCTCAAGTTGGCGGTGCGATTTATTGTGAAGATATTTTCCCAGGACAGACAACCATAGAGCTTTCTGATGTAAGTTTTGAAGACTGTTCTGCGTCAGATGATGGCGGCGCGATATTTTTACCGGCAGGCGCAATCCTAAAGCTTCTTGGGCCTGTATCCTTTTCCAACAACACGGCTACACGTGGAAAAGATATCTTTATGCAATCAACATCAAGCCTTATTTTTGACACAACAGCTACTGTTGAGATTCCAAACCCCGTTGAAAGCGAACAAACCGTAAGCCCTGACGGCGGTATCATTAAACGCAATACAGGCAAACTCTCGCTAAACGGAGACAATACCTACACAGGAAGCACCACAATTGAAGCTGGCGAACTTCATATTGAGGGCTCTGTGATCACAAGTATCGACGTGCAAGCAGGTAGTATTTTAAGTGGTGACATAGTCATTTATAACGGAGATTTGACAAACACAGGAGGAAACATTTTACCTGGAAATGGAAATATTGGAGAAATACGACTCATACATGGAAAATTTGAACAAACAGCAGGCACCTTAGAAGTAGATATCACTCCAACAGCTCTAGATTCAGATAAAATTTTTATCGAAACAGATGGAGCTTCTACATTTGCAGGAACGCTACAAATTGATATCGGACTTGGAAATTACATTGATGGCACGCTTTACAAGGTAATCGATGGCGTTGTTGCCTTTGATCCTGATCTAATTACTCTTGAAAAAGTAGGTCCTCTTGCTGACAAAGTCAATGTTAAAATTGAACAAGGAAGCTTGAACATCATTGTCACAAACACGGTGCTTTTTGCATGTGGTGATGCTGCACCAGGCAATCCATTAACCATGGAAACAGCAATAAAAAACTTAGACATACCGCCAAATTCTCCTTTATCTCAAATTATAGAAGCTTTAGGAATTTTACCTTGTCCTTCGCAAGAGCTCGACAATGTTTTAAACAAAATGACAGCAGCAAACTTAGCAAACCTTGAATGGATCACCTTGACAACAGATACACAAATCAGCGCTCTTTTTGCAAATCGCATCTACGTTCAAGAGTGTCAAGAAAACAGATGCCAATGCAAAAAAAGCAGCATTTGGGCACAAGGGCTTGGAAACTTTGAAGACACAAACACATTTGATTGGCTCTCTGGCTATGATGCTAATACGCTTGGTGGACTTGTGGGTTTTGATACATGTACAAACCACATCCAAGTGGGTTTTGGCGGTGGTTATACCTATACAGATTTTAGTCTTAAAGATGATGCAGGGTTTGGGGATATCCATTCTGGATTTGGTGCACTGTATGCAAGCTTTTTATCGCGCAACTTTATCGCTAACGCTTCTGTTATGATTGGTGGCAAGCATTTCGACATGAATCGCAAAGTGGCATTTTTAATGATCAATGAAGTGGCGAACTCTAAATTCAACTCCCCATTTGTGAATACGCATTTAGGACTGATGGCTATAGGAAACTTGCATGATTTTCGTCTAGAGATTTTTGCAAATGCAGACTATCATTATTGGTATAGAGAAGCTCTTTTAGAAACGGGCACACCCATTAATCTCTTTATCACAAAACACCATTCGCATTTTATCAAAGCAGAAGTTGGCACAAACCTAAAAGCGATTTTAAACTATCAGAACAAATGTTTTGTGCCTTTTGTAGGATTTAGCATCATTAAGAAATTCCCGCTTGGAAAAACCAATTACAATGCACGCTTTGAAGATAGTAGCTTTTGCATGTACACACTCACATCAAGCACAGTGCAAGAGTTGGCGTCACCTCGATGTGGTCTTCGTATTCACACCAAATCGTTCGCATTTTCCATAGGTTACAGAGGCGAATTCAACAAATATACCAAAGACCACCAAGTCGATGGTGGCTTGGAGTGGACGTTTTGATCGCTTAAGAAAAAACATTGATATTTTTTACATATTCTTTAACATGAAGAAAAATAGGAGTTTTTTGTGAAGTGTTTTTGGTTTTTACTGATTCTATGCCACACGCTTTTTGCGCTTGATGAGACTGTGACATCTAATTTGGATGATTCTTCTGGTGGCACACTAAGGGAAGCCATTGTGGCGATTAACTCTGCAGCAGAATCCACAAACAACATTGATTTTAACCTCCCAGGCTCAACCACTATTACGCTTGGATCTAGTCTTCTCATACCTACAAAGGAATTAACTATCGACGGTACAAATGGGGGCAACACAGTGACTGTGGATGGTGATAATAGTTATCAGATTTTCGTCGGATTGGTAAGTATTGATTTTACTTTACAAAACATCAATTTTTCAAACGCAAGCAGCAATATTTTTGGAGGCGTTGTTGGATCAAACAATTCTGTCACCATTTCCAATGGAACTTTTACAACTTGCTCTGTAACACCTGCTTCAGGAGATGCATTTGGCGGCGCGATTTTGGGTGATACTATCACCCTAACGGGCACGAATAGTTTCAGTGGTTGCTTGGCAACATCTGCTTCAGGAAATGCATTTGGTGGTGCGATTTATGGAAATAGTACCACTACCCTAACGGGCACGAATAGTTTCAGTGGTTGCTTTGTAACATCTGCTTCAGGAGATGCATTTGGCGGCGCGATTTTGGGAGCTGGTCCCATCACCCTAACAGACACGAATAGTTTCAGCGATTGCTTTGCAACAGCTGCTTCAGATGAGGCACGAGGCGGCGCGATTTTGGGAAATAGTACCATTACCCTAACAGGCACGAATAGTTTCAGCGATTGCTTTGTAAAATCTATTTCAAAAAATGCACTTGGCGGCGCGATTTTTGGAATAGATACTATCACCCTAACGGGCACGAATAGTTTCAGTGGTTGCTTTGCAACAGCTGCTTCAGAAGATGCAGCTGGCGGCGCGATTTTGGGTGATACTATCACCCTAACAGGCACGAATAGTTTCAGTGGTTGCTTTGCAACATCTGCTTCAGGAAATGCACTTGGCGGCGCGATTGGGGGAAATAGTACTATTGCAATTTCAGATGGAACCTTTACAAACTGTTCTGCTGAGGGAAATTCAGAGGCACGAGGCGGCGCGATTTATGGAACTGGTCCCCTCACCCTAACAGGCACGAATAGTTTCAGCGGTTGCTCTGCAACATCTACCGCAGGTACTGCGAAAGGCGGTGCGATTTATGTAGTTTCAGGCGGAACTTTAGAAATCAAAGGTCCTACAACATTTTCAGGAAACCAAGCCACACAAGGAAAAGATATCTTCATGGAATCTGGCGCTAGCTTTCTTTTTGATACAGATGCTAATGTCACAGTTCCCAATCCTATTGAAAGTGATCAATCAGGGCCCAGTGGAACTTTTGTAAAAAATGGCACAGGAAAACTCTCTTTAAATGGAGACAATACCTATGATACAACAGATACTACAGTGAACCTAGGAGAGCTCAACATCAACGGTTCTGTAATCACACCTGTTATAGTTGATGGAGGAACACTTAGTGGAAATCTGACCATTAATGACAGTCTTACGAATAATGGAGGTACAGTTTCTCCGGGAAATAGCGCGGGGACAATACATGTAACAGACAACTTTACTCAAAATTCTGGAGGAACATTAGAAGTCGATATTACACCTGCACCCGATTCAGACAGATTGTTTATCCAAGCGGATACAGCAGATGTGGATGGAACACTGCTTGTCAATATTGGAAACGGGAACTATCTCAAAGGCACCGTCTATAAAATCATTGAAGGGACTACGATCATTCGACCAACTCTTCAGGTTCAAAAAACAGGGCCATTGGCAAATTTGGTACAAATTGAAATTGTTCCAGGAAGTATCCAATTGGTAATTAATAACACTGTGATTTTTGCATGCCAAAGCCTTCCAAAAGGCAATCCACAAATGATGGTTGATGCTCTAAATGCTTTAAATCTTACCGCAGCATCCCCCATGGCACCGCTTGTCACAGCACTAGGGTTTTTAAATTGCCCACAACCACTTGGCAATGTTTTAAACACAATGACTGCTGCAAACTATGCGAATCTTGAATGGATGGCGCTGACTGCAGATACACAACTTAGCTACATTCTAGGATCTAGAACGCCTTGTCTAAAGTGCACATCATGCGGAAATAACAGTTCACCATCTAAAAAGAACAAAAATAATGGATCTCATTTTTCTGCACGGATGCAAAACCAAAGAGATAGTTGGCAACACAAATCTGATGGAAATACCCAAGTTAATGAATATGAAAATCGACACACAAGAGGCGCTTGGGTACAAGTTTTTGGAAATTACGATGATACCAATAACTTTGATTGGCTTTCTGGTTATGATGCTAATACCGGCGGATTTATGGTAGGCTTTGATCTTTGCACAAGCCCTTACTACATAGGTGTTGGCACAGGATATACCCATACAGATTTCCATCTCCATCAAAATGCAGGGTATGGTGACGTCTACTCTCTTTTTGGCGCGATTTATGGAGGTATTGTTTTCAAGTATGTGGTTGCAGACGCTTCTGTAATTGTCGGTGGCAAACATTTCAATATGCATCGCACTGTGGTGTTTTTAAACATCGATGAGAAAGCATGTGCAAAATGGGATTCTCCTTTTGTCAACGCTCACTTAGGGCTTTTAGGCAAATGGCGCTTTTCAGATTATTGCTGGCAGCTTTTTGGGAATCTTGATTACCACTACTTGTATCTAGGCTCTGTTTTAGAAACAGGGAATATTAAATTGTTAATCAATAGCCATCACTCCAATTTCTTAAAAGCAGAATTGGGTACGCAAGCAAAAGGTATCTTTAAGCATAAAAATGTGTGCTGGGTTCCTTACGTGGGTGTGAGCGGCATTGTCAAAACACCACTTGGCAGTACAAACTACGGCGCGTTTTTCGTGGGTAGTAGCTTTTTTCAAAACACACAAACATCTAACGATGCGCAACTACTCATCTCTCCAAGAGCAGGTCTACGTGTGCATATGAAAAGCTTCAATGTGTTTGTTGGCTACAAAGGTGAATTTAATCAATACACCAACGACCATCAAGTTGACGGCGGTGTAGAGTGGACATTTTGATCGCTTAAGAAAAAACTTCTTGAAAAGAGAGGTCTTTTTTGGCACCCTTCTTGACTAAAGAGGTGTTGGATGGAGATCGATGAAAAGCAAGAAAAGATTTTAAAACAGTTTGTTACGAACACAAAAAGCAATGTCTTTGTGTTGCGCAATTTACCAGAAGTCATCAAGGGAGCGCTTTTTTCTCGCTATTCACGCGCGCCTCTTAGCTTAAGAGAACTTTTGTTAAAAGAATTTGTGTCTAATGACGAGCTCAAATTTGATCAAATTGTGGGCATTCAAGAAAACAATGAAGTGCTTGCGATTCAAAAGGCACAAAAATTTTATGACCGTATTTTAGATGGTTATGGCGATGATTCCATTGGAGAATTGGGCGGAGCTCATCTGGCTGCAGAAAATATTTCAATGATTGCAGCAAAAGTTATTGAAGATGCAAGGATTGGAGGTTCGCCTTTAGAAAAATCTACACGCTATATTTATTTTGATAAAAAAGTGGATGGAGAATTTCTTTTTTACAAAGATCCAACAATCATGCGTACACCTTTTAAAGAGCTCTATTTAAAAACATGCAATCATTTGTTTGAAACATATGCAAAACTTATCCCACCACTTTTAGAAAACTTTGAAAAAAAACTTCCCAAAGAAGACGGTGTTTCTGATGGAGCCTATAGAGCAGCTCAGCGCGCTAAAGTATGCGATTGTTTGCGTGGACTTTTACCAGCCGCTGCTTTGACAAACATGGGCGTTTTTGGAAACGGGCGTTTTTTTGAAACGCTTTTGCAAAAACTCAATAGCGAATCGTTGCAAGAGCTAAAGGATATTGGCAAAGAGGCGCAAGAGGAACTTGGAAAAGTGATTCCTTCTTTTGTGAGAAGATCAAAGCCAGAACATCGTCATGCACAATCTTTGTGCTCTTTTCATCATCAAATGAAAGCGGATTTAAAAACGTTAGCAAAACAACATGAAAAAGAAGATAACGAGCCAAAGCAATGTGTCAAACTCATCCACGCAGAAAACAATGCGCCTGTTCTTGTCGCAGCGGCCCTGCTTTTTGCACATACAGATACAAGCTACGAAGATTTGATTAAGCATTGCCAAGGCCTTTCACAAGAAGAGCTAGAGCGCATTTTAGACGGCGCTTGTCGCTTTAGAGAAAACAGACGACATAAATCTCCAAGAGCTTTGGAAAACGCTGTGTTTACATTTGAAATTTGCGCAGACTTTGGTTCCTATCGTGACTTGCAGCGCCACCGCATGCTCACCCAAGAGCGCAAACGCCTCACATGTGATAACGGTTTTTGGATCCCACCAGAAATTATCGATACGTCTTTAGAAAAGACTTATGTCGATGCAATGGAAATTGCACAAGAAGCGTATTTGCAAATCGCAAAAGAATTTCCAGAGCAAGCGCAATATGTGGTACCCATGGGATACAATATCCATTGGTATTTTACATGTAACTTAAGAGCTTTGCAGTGGCTGTGTGAATTACGTTCGCAACCACAAGGACATGCTACATATCGTTTTGTGGCACAAGAAATGGCCAAACAGATCATCCATCGTTTTCCACAGTTTGAGCGGTTTTTCAAATATGTAGATTACGAAGGTTATGACCTTGGGCGCTTATCACAAGAAATCCGCATCCACCAGAAAAGAAATGAGGCTCCCGCATAATGCAAAAGGCAAAAGACCTTGGGGTGTTTAAATTTTACAAGAAAGTATGGAACATCATTTTATCTAAAATTTGCTATTTAGCGGGAGTTTAATGGCTAAACCTTCACTCACAGGAAGTATTTTTTTAATTGCAGGCAGCTGTATTGGCGCGGGGATGCTGGGGCTTCCCATTGTTTCAGGTCAAAGTGGTTTTGTGCCTTCAACAATCAGTTTTGTAATCGCCTGGGCTTTCATGTTGATCGCAGGGCTTTTGTTTCTAGAAGTCAATTTGCGTTTTGGCTCTCACATCAGCTTTATTTCCATGGCAGAAAAAACCTTAGGTCCTATTGGAAAAGCGATTTGCTGGATCTTTTTCTTGTTTTTGTTTTACGCACTCACCGTTGCCTACATTTCTGGAACAAGTTCTTTGCTTGTATCGTTTTTTGAAAAGGAAGCGGGCTTAAAACTTTCAAACACTTTTCTTAGCGTTGTGTTTACCGTGTTATTTGCATGTGTGATTTATCTTGGCACAAAAGAGGTGGTCTCGTTTAACCGCTATTTGGTATTGGGCCTGTTTGTTTTTTTTGTGCTTTTGATTGTCTTTTCAGTCACGCATGTTCAAGCAAAAAATTTATCTTACATGAAGTGGGAAAAAAGTGTGTTTGCTCTGCCTGTGATGATGATTGCGTTTGGGTTTCACAATATGATTCCCTCCTTGGTGGACTATTTTAAAGGCAGTAGAAAAAAAATGATTATCACACTTGTTGCGGGCTCTTTACTTGCGTTTGGCATCTATTTTGTCTGGCAGTTTGTGGTACTTGGTATTGTGCCGGTCGAGGGAAAGTTTGGGATTTTGGATAACATTAAAAATGACCGCGAAGGAGCTCAGGCCATTATCTACATTTTACAAAACAAATGGATTGGAATCTTTTCTTGGGGCCTTGGTTTTTTTGCTTTGACAACTTCTTTTTTAGCGCAAGGATTATCGCTTGTGGATTTTTATGCCGATGGGTTGAAGATCAATAAAAGACAGGGCAAAAACAGCCTTGCCCTTGTGCTTTTAGCACTTTTCCCGCCGCTTGTTTTTGCCATTGTCTATCCCAACATCTTTTTAAAAGCGCTGGGTTTCGGCGGAGGAATTTGTGCAATGATTTTGTTCGGGATACTTCCTCCTTTGATGTGTTTGAAAAGCCGCCAGCAAAAAAAAGATTACCAAGTTTTTGGAGGCAAAGGATTGTTATTTTTAATGATGCTTTTTGCCCTTTTTGTTATCATCATAGAGCTATTCACTGAACTTACACGTTAACTCCAACTTAGGGACAGGCTGCAGAAGACAATCTGCTGCGTCTTACTTCTCGCTCAACTCTCCTGGAGTTGAGCATCGTCGTAGTCCTTGCATCTTGCCCTCTTCGCTCTTCCATTAAATTGGATTTATCGTGTAAGATCAGTTGTTCAGGAGGTTAGCTAAAAATGAAAAAGTTCGAAAAATTACAAAGAGCTTTTGGTGCGATCTTTTTGGTTGCAGGAACGACTATTGGTGCAGGGATGCTTGCTTTTCCTGTGATGACAGGTATTGCAGGATTTTTTCCAGCGATTATCTTGTTTGCCATTGTGTGGCTCTTTTTAACGTTTTCAGCGTTTCTTTTTTTGGAAGTCAATCTCTGTTTTCCCAAAGACACCAATATGGTGACAATGGCTGATAAAACGCTTGGAAAATGGGGCAAATATGTGTGTATCGTGACCTATGTTTTGCTTCTTTATAGTCTGGTCTCTGCCTATCTTTCAGGAGGTGCTGGCGTCATGCATGTGCTCTTTGATGGAATGGGATTTGCGCTGCCTTTTTGGACAGAAACTCTGCTGTTTGTGCTGCTTTTTGGCTCAGCCATTTATATCGGGGTCAAGGGTGTCGATTTTATTAACCGCGCCTTTATGCTAGGGCTTGTTGTGTGTTATTTAGCGCTGCTTTTTTTCGCAACTCCGCACTTAAACTTAAACCTGCTTACAAACTTTAATCCAAAATATTTATGGCTGGCGCTTTCTGTTGTGATCACAGCATTTGGATTTCACATCATCATCCCTACGTTAAAAGACTATCTTGAAGGAGATGTCAAAAAACTCAAAACCACGCTCTTGATTGGAAGCTTGGTTCCTTTTGTTGTGTATTTGATTTGGAATTTTGTGATTTTAGCGATTTTGCCAAGAGGCACGCTTTTACAAGCCTATACTACAGGCGTTCTTCCCATAGAATCGTTAAAATCCATTTTGAATGCGCCCACATTTTTAATTTTTGTGAGCTTCTTTTCGTTCTTTGCAATTGTCACCTCTTTTTTGGGTGTGAGCTTGAGTTTGGCCGACTTTTTAGCCGATGGATTGCAAATCAAAAAAAACAACCGTGGACGTTTTATTCTTTGTCTGCTTATTTTTATCCCTCCCTTAGTTTTTGTGCTCAGCGGACAAAAAGGCTTTTACATAGCACTTGAATATGCAGGAGCGTTTGTTGCGATTCTACTTGGCATCTTGCCTTGCTTAATGGCACTAAAAAATAGAAAACAACACAGAAAACTCAAATTCAAAATGTTTGGTGGAAAAGGTTTGCGCTATCTTGCTATCGCGTTCTTTTCTCTAGTGATTGTTGTGAACATTTTGCAGCAGTTTGGATACATATCATTAACATGAAAAGATTTCAGCTTGTTTCAGATTTTAAGCCCCAAGGAGACCAGCCTCAAGCTATTGAAAAACTCGTAAAGGGGTTTGAGCATAACCAACCTCAAGTGCTTTTGGGTGTCACGGGTTCTGGCAAAACGTTTACGATGGCAAACGTGATCGCCAAACTCAACAAGCCCACGCTGGTGCTTGCGCATAATAAAACGCTTGCAGCACAGCTGTATGAAGAATTCAAAAACTTTTTTCCCAACAATGCGGTAGAATATTTTGTCTCTTACTACGACTACTACCAACCGGAAGCCTACATTGCAAGAACGGACACCTATATCGAAAAAGATTTAGCGATCAATCAGCGCATTGAAAAAATGCGCCTCAGCGCCACGCGCACACTGATGGAAAGAGAAGATGTGATTATTGTTTCTTCAATTTCATGCATCTACGGTTTGGGGCTTCCAGAACACTACCGCGATATGAACTTAGTGCTAAAAGTTGGCGATGTGTACAAACGTAATGAATTACTTTTAAAATTTGTGGACATGCACTATCAACGCAATGATCTAGAGCTGATGAGAAAAAATTTCAGAGTGCGCGGAGAAAGCGTGGAAATTTATCCAGCATATGAAGAGGATGTGGCGTTGCGCATCGAATTTTTTGATGATGAGATTGAACGCCTTTCTTATGTTGATCCTTTGACGGGAAAAGTGTTAGAGCGCATCGATACTGTCACGCTTTATCCAGCGTCGCACTACGTGGTACCAGAAGATGTGCGCATCAATGCAATTGACACGATCAAACAAGAGCTTAAAGAACGCGCGGCATTCTTTGAAAAAGAAAAACGCTTTGCTGAAAAAGAGCGTATTTTTCAGCGCACGACGTACGATTTGGAAATGATCCAAGAAATGGGGTTTTGCAAGGGCATTGAAAATTACTCACGTCATTTTAGCTATCGAAAGGAGGGTGAAGCGCCACCATGTTTGTTGGACTACTTTCCTAAAGACTTTATTTTTTTTATTGATGAGTCGCACCAAACCGTTCCACAAATGCGCGCGATGTTTAATGGCGATCGTGCACGCAAAATTCCGCTTGTGGATTATGGATTTCGCCTGCCGTCTGCATTTGATAACCGCCCACTCAAATTTGAAGAAACGTACCAGTCAATGAAAAAAGCCATCTTTGTCAGCGCCACTCCGGCAGAATGGGAGATGGAGCAAGCCAAAGGTGTAGTGGTTAAACAGATTATTCGACCGACGGGACTGATCGATCCTGCCATCGAAGTGAAGAAAGCTAAAGAGCAGGTAGATGACTGTTTGGGCGAAATTAAAAAAGAGGTGGAAAAACAAAATCGCATACTTGTGACGACGCTGACAAAAAGACTTGCAGAAGATCTCACCAAATATTTGTTGGACTTGGATATCAAGGCAACCTATTTGCATTCTGATGTTGATACTCTAGAGCGTGTGAAAATTATTATGGATTTGAGAAAGGGCGTTTATGATGTTTTGATTGGCATTAACTTATTAAGAGAAGGATTGGATATTCCTGAGGTGTCGCTTGTCTGTATTTTGGACGCAGACAGGCAAGGTTTTTTGCGTTCTGAAACAGCACTGATACAAACATGCGGTAGGGCTTCTCGGCATAAAGAGGGGCGCGTGATCATGTATGGAGACCAGATCACATCGGCTATGCAGGGTTGTAAAAACGTGACAGAAAAACGCAGAAAAATTCAATTAGCCTATAACAAAAAACACAACATCATACCGCAATCTACTAAGCGCTCATTGTCTTCCGAATTAGAAGAGGCATTTCTTGATGTAGATAAAAAAGACAAAACGTTTGAAAAAGAGGCTTTAAAAGAGTCCCATATTCAACCTCAAGAGATTGAAAAACGCCTCAAAGAATATCGTAAAATGATGTTAAAGGCAGCTAAAGAGCTGCGTTTTGAAGAAGCTGCGTATTTTAGAGATTTAATAAAAAAATATGAAAACCTTGAAATGTCAATTCTTTAGACAAAAGCTTCCCTTCTTTCTTTTGGAGCTTGTTGTGGCTTTCTTCCTTTTTACGTTGACAGTGTCTGGAATTTTTTCGTGGCAGATGAGCTTAAAACAAAAAGAAGCTCAGCTTTTAAAGGATTACGCCTTGGAATACGCAATAGAAGAAGCGAAGTTTTTCTTGGCCGAGTTTTTGAACGACAAAGTTGTTAAACAAGCAATTAGCAAAAAAGACACAGAGATCTTTGTTAAAAAAGATACCATTCGAACACCCTTTTTTGAGAGTGCAGATTGTGTGCGTACGATTTCTATCAAACATACATGCGAGCCAAGAAAACAAGAAAACAAGCTAGCCTACCTTTTAACGGCCACTGTAAAAGCTGATCTTTTAGGGCGCAGTAAGAGTAGAAAAATTCGTACGATTGTCTTTCAATAAAAGAATTTTTTCGCTACTATGGACTAAATTATTTTGGAGATAAGCCGTGCGTGAGTTTTTTTTATTTTTTAGTTGCTGTTGTTTTGTTTTTGCTTCAGATCAAAAAGACCTCATTAAGGCCGATACTTTTATAGAAGAGCAGATTTCAGACCAGAAAGACGCTGTGGAAACCAATGTTTTTGTAGAAGAGCAGATTTCAGATCAAAAAGATACTGTTGAGGCCAATATTGTAGAAGAAGAACAGATTCCCAACATACAAGCCGACGCATATTTTGGAGATGAAAACGAGCCTCAACAAGAAATAGATACGCCTGAGCAAGCACCCGAACAACCAGAAGAACCGCAGCCACAGCCACAACAAGCGACACAAAAATTCAAGAGCGATTTTTATTATGGCTCACGTTTTACACTCGGTGGTTTTTATCGATACCAAGATCACGCATTTGAAAAAAAGAGCTCTTCATTTTTTGGTGAAGCCGATCTTTTGATTCCTGTTCTACAAAGTTCTCGCACCCTCCTTTTTCTCGATGTGAGAGGTTTAGATTTTGAGGGCAAGCCTATTGAAGGAAACTTTGGGCTTGGTGTGAGACACATGTTTGAAAATTATGATTGGATGGTAGGTGTCTATACGTTCTATGATATTCGACGCACCGCACATAGAAACACGTTTAGCCAGATCACAGCAGGGCTTGAGGTGAAGACGCAATCATTCACATTTGATGCCAACGGATATTTTCCTGTCGGAGACACAAGTAAACGCGCGATGTTTTTTGATAAAGCGAAACTTGTAGATGCGGGCAGTTTTAAAAACATCCTTTTTGTCAAAGGTATGGAACTCGCGCTTTGGGGATTTGATGGTGAGCTTGGATATAATTTTTGGAAAGGCTTATCGGCGTTTGCGGGAGGATTTTATTTCCATAGAAACGATGCCAAAACGTTTGCAGGTCCAATGGCGCGCCTGTATTTTGCTTTTGATACAAATAGTAAAACAGAGATTTTGTTTGACCAACTCATTTTGGATGTTGGTGGTTCTTATGATCATGTTAGAGAATGGCGTTTTTATGCGGGCCTAAAACTTTCATGGGTCATTGGTGAGAAGAAAGGAAGAGAGCCCAAGGGTCTTGCAAAACGCATGACAGAGTATGTGCGTCGCGACTATGATGTGATCACTTCTGGAAACAATGACGTCGCCTTCCAAACTTTTAACAAAGCCAATGGCAATCCTGTATTAGTGCGCAATGTGACTAATGAAGCAGAATTTAATCAAGCAATCACCGATCAAACCGATGTGGTTGGAATTGAGGGGACGATTGCTCTTACTGGCGACAAAACACTCAATAATGGACAAACTATTACGGGTGGATATTATGTCTTTGATGATGGCATTCAATTGCACCTATCGAATGGAGGACAGATCGAAGATTTCGATATTCTGCTCGGTGTAGACAATACGATTAGAGATCTGACATTTAAAAGTGCGAACATAGCGAATGATGGAACAGCTCATGTAGGCATACTGATGATAGATAATATCAATACAGATAGAAACGTTTCTGTTATTGTTCAAGTGACGGGAGATAATACCAATATCTATTTGAATAACAGCACATTTTCTAGCGCGGGTCAGTTTATACTCACCAATGCTATCTTTGGTACAGGGACTTTGACGCTTAAACAGTTTAATAATAACACATTTGATATCACCGCTTCAGCAAATAACTTTATTGCTGTAGATGTCAGAAACCTTTCTAGTATAGATAATGCGATCACAACGCTTAATGTTGAAGAGATGCAAGGAAATATGCTAACCGTCTCTTCAGGAGCCTTTACGGGAGCAAAAGGGATACTATTCTTTAATGAAGCGCAAACAAATATTAACGTGCAACAAACCTTGGATGTAGGAACCTTTGCAAACAATACAGTCAATATGGATGGAACAAGTGCGCAAGCAATTTTTGGTTATAATTCTGTAACAGTGAATGGAACTTCAGCGACACAAACCATGCGTTTTGACCAGGTATTATCTAATACAAGCAACATGACAAACTCAAACAATGGTTTTGGTCTCTATTTCTTTAATGAGCAGGCAAACAACTCAACCTCTAATCAAACGATGGCAATCACAACCCTTGCTGGCAATACAGTAGGCATTTCAGCAGGCACAGGTAATATGGGGATTTTCCTAGAAAATGATATTGCCACAGCTGCAAATGCAGCCAAGCTCAATGTTGGCGCCACTTCTTCTGGAGGCTTTTTCAATAATAGTATAGGACTTGAAAGTGGCTCTACAAGTGATATTGCGCTGAAAAACAGTGCTACAAATGGAACGATTGGCATCAAAGTCAATAGCTTTGGCCAAACTTTATCCGAGGCAAACTTTAATGCAGAAGTGGATGAATCAGGATCCAATCAAGGTGGCATTACAATTACGCCCTAAGGAGTGAAGCATGAAAAAATTTCTAGTTTTATTAACAGCGTTTGCATTTTGCTTAGCTCAAGATGATGACAACAAGACAATGGAGGTTCCTCAAAGACCGGCCAAGAAATCTAAGCAAGACAATGATGATGACAGAGACTACTACTATCCTGCCCGATTTACGATCAGCGGATTTTATCTTTTTGAAGACAAAAAACCGCCCAAGAAAAATAAAAGTTCGTTTTTTGGAGAAGCTGATGTCTTCATTCCACTTTTGCAAAATTCAAAATTTATCTTTTTTGCTTCTTTAAGAGGTTTGGATTTTGAGGGTAAAAAAATTGAGGGAAATTTTGGAGCTGGTATACGTATGATTTTAGGTAACTACGATTGGATATTTGGTGCCTATACATTTTATGATCGCAAACGTTCTTCAAATGCCAATCTTTTTAACCAGATCACAGCAGGGTTGGAATTTAAAACAAGACGGTTGACACTAGATGTCAATGGCTATTTCCCTTTTGGGGATACAAGCCAAAGAGCTGATCTTTTTGATGTTGCAAAATTGCAAACAGCAATTGCACCTTTTCAAAACATTATCTTTAAAAGAGGAATGGAAGTTGCGCTATGGGGATTTGATGGTGAAATAGGGTATAATGTTTGGCAAGGCCTTTCGTTTTTCTTAGGAGGTTTTTATTTTCATAGAAACAATGCAGATACAGTTACAGGGCCTTTTGCGCGCGTCAATTGGAGGTTTAATTTAAACAGTACAAATAGCATTTTATTTGATCAAATTCACCTAGAACTTGGTAGCTCTTATGATGATGTCAGGGACTGGCGTTTTTATGCAGGCATTAAATTGTCATGGATGATTGGTGGAAAGCCTGAGCAAAAACCCAGGGGGCTCGCTCGTCGCATGACAGAGTATGTCAGACGCGACTATGATGTGATTACAACAGGAAACAACACCCAACCTTTAAGAATTTATGAAGAAAATGGACAAGCAGTCAAGGTACGGTTTGCAAATACAGAAGCAGAATTGACAACACCCGCTCAGGTTGTTGCTGTTGAAGGAGCTATTACAATTTCAGGAGATCTTATCACCAATAATGGCCAAACCTTCACGGGGGGAGACTATATTTTTGATGAGGATGTAAAAATACATTTGTCTGATGGGGGGTCTTTTGAAAACTTCAATGTGATTGTTGCAGAAGGTAATACGATCAGAGATTTAACTTTTAAAAATACTAATTTGAATAATGATGGTACATCTCATGTGGGCACGTTGACAGTGGACCATGTGACATTTAATTCGGGAATGACGGTTGTTGTCGCAGATTCTGGAGATAATTCTAATCTTTATGTAAACAACTGTACCTTTAACAACCAAGGTCGAGTGATTGTAAGAAAGACAAGTAATGACACTACGTTGGGTTCTGTAACGGTAAAACAATTCAATGATAACACATTTAACAACACGCCCACTGTAAGTGATTTTCCTGCAGTGACGATAGAAACGCTTGCAATAAATGCTAATGCAAAAGAAAAAATTCATGTTGAAGAGGCCAAAAGAAATACTTTTGCAATCAATCCGGGCGCACAGACAGGAGTCCGCGGCTTTCTTTTTGCAAATGTTGCAGATAGTGGTTTTACAAATGTAGAGCAAACAATCAGTGTTGGTGTTTTGGAAGAAAACAGAGTGACTGTGGGCGGCACGGCTGGCAATCACTTTCCTATGCAAGCGATAAATGGTATTCAAACTAATGTAACAACAGCGACACAAACGATTCAGTTTACTTCCCTTTCATCGAATACATTTGAGGTCGCTGCATCTAACAACAATAAAAATCTTCATCTTATAAATTCACAAACAAATACAGCATCTGGTACCCAAACCATCGATATTACTGAACTTGCATTTAATGAAGTGATCATGGGAGCTGGGACTGGAAATAGTGGAATTGCTATAGAAAATACCACAAACAACACTACCAACACTACAATTCGAGTAGGCAGTCAAGATGAAGGCGGATTTTTCTTAAATCAAATGGTTTTAGGTGTAGGTTCTACAAGCGGTATTGCATTTACAAACGATGCGCAAAATGGACAGATCCAAGTAAAGGTCAATAATTTTGGCCAAGAACTAAGCCCATCCAACTTTAATGCAAACGTACAAAAAACAGGTTCTAATGTAAATGGCATTGCAATCACACCTTAAATTTTTGCTATTATTTGCTGGCACGTTTGGTGTTTGCCAAGAAATAAACGAACGAGAAGTAAGCGAGCCTGCCAAAACGTTTGATACAACACCCATTCAAGATGAAAATTTTGTTAAAGAAGATCAAAGCGAATATTTACCACGCTTAAGTGTGGGAGGATTTTATCATAACCACGACCATCTGTTTGGTGAACTTGATGTATTTCTTCCTTTTATTCAAACGGATGATTTTCTGCTTTTTGGTAATCTTCGAGGATTAGATTTTAAAGGAAGTCAAGGTGAAATCAATCTTGGTTTAGGTGTGCGCGTTCTGTGTCAACATTGGTTGTTTGGCATTTATTCTTATTATGATCGTAAACGTTCTGAACACAGAAAACTTTTTAATCAAATCACCGCAGGCATTGAGGCTAAAACGCGGCGTTTTACTTTTGATGCCAATGCCTATATTCCCTTTGGCAAAACACGCATAAGAGAAAAAGAGTTTGACAAAGTAGAGCTTCGTGATGGGGACAATAATTTTAAAAATATCTGGTACGTTCGGGGTCAAGAGGTTGCCCTTTGGGGATTGGATGGAGAAATAGGTTATAATTTTTGGAAATGGTTTTCGCTTTTTGCAGGAGGTTTCTATTTTGACAGAAAGGGCGTACCTTCGCTAGCCGGACCTATGGGACGCATTGAAGCGAATGTAGATACATATAAAACCAAAAACATTTTTTATTTTTGATCATATTCGGTTAGAAGCAGGAATGACTTATGATCACATAAGAAAAACGCGAGCTTATGGAGGCATTCGCATTTCATGGGATTTGGGAAATCGGGACAAGATACGTAATAAAGGTTTACGTAAACGGATGACAGAATATGTTAGACGTGATTTCGATGTGATCGTAGCAGGAGATGACGATCAACTTTTTCAGCGTTTAAATAATGCAGATGGCTCTGCTGTAACAGTGCGTTTAGTGTCTAATGATGCACAATTAGATCAAGCGATCACAAATCAAGCGCAAGTCATTGGCGTTGAAGGAACCATTACAGCAGCTACTCAAAAAACACCGCTGATTTCCATAGCAGTTACAGGTGGGATCTATCAGTTTTTAGGCGATATGGAAATCCGTTTATCAGATTTCGGTAAATTTTCTTACGCTAATGATGTTCTTTTTAGTTTAAATCGGGGCGTTTATTCATTTAGAGACCTTAGCTTTTTATCTTTAAATCCGAATAAAGCATCAGCCATTTCTAACCTTGCACAAATAGAAGAGGTTTTGGTTGATAATTGCCAATTTAAAAATGCAACAATAGCTTTAACAGGATTTGATTATGATAGTTCTAAAATTGTAATTACAAACAATGCGTTTAATCTAGATTCGATCACAACAAGTAGACGGCCTTTGCTCTTTACTCTTGCACAGACCGCTCCAGCGTCATTAAATATAGCTTTAATACAGGGCAACTCATTTACAACAGATCTTATGAACACAGGTACAAGTTTTATTATAATTTCAACAATTTCAACAACAAATGATGCGTTTAGCGGTAATATACAAGTGGGCGATATTATTCAAAACACATTTTTGTGCAAAGAAGCGCAACTAAAAGAAGTTCGGGGTATTGCTGTTATCAATGAAAAGCTCTTTACGATTTCTCCAGTTGATCAAAACATCACGATTCGTTCTATTTCCAATAATACATTTGAATTTTTAGCGACGGGTAATAAAGAGAAGTGTCGTGTCATTAATTTAATCAATTTAGGTGGCAGTGATTTTTCCACCCAATCCATTTATGTACAAAATATGAATAGCAATCTCATCAAAATTCAAAATTATACAAAAGCTCGAGGTATTGAGTTTCTTTTGGGACAAACCTCAGACTTCGCTAAACAATCGATACAGGTTGATCATATATTACACAATGACATCACATATGATGGTGCAGATAGCCATGGTGTAATTATCTTTTCAGGTTTCCCTGCTTCTACAAGCAAAGATAATACAGTGGTCGTTGGCCAAAATGGGGGCTTTTTTGATAACCATTTTCATACAACTCCCACTACGGGATTTGTGGATATTTTTATAAAAAACCTCAATGCAGATCCATCCAATACAATAGATGTTTTTGTGCATGACGGCGGAAAAGGACTATCTGAAGCGAACGGTGATGCTGATGTGGCTACAGAGGGTCCGAATATCAATATTACCCCATAGTGCGCGAAACGATTTTACAAAAAATAAATATCATGGAAAAATGCGCTTAATTGATGAATTTTTTTTATGTTAAAAAAAAGCGCACTTTTATTTTTATGCACATTTGGTTTTTGCCAAGAGCCTATCCAGGAACCAATCCAAGCGCAGAGTCAAGAGCAGATTCAGGAACTAATCCCTGTTGAAAAAGAACATGCTTATTACCCCACACGATTCAGTGTAGGTGGGTTTTATCATAATCGCGACCATCTATTTGGTGAGATTGATCTTTTGCTTCCCTTCATTCAGTCCGACAATTTTTTGTTTTTTGGCAACATTCGAGGATTGGATTTTGAAAAGAGCAAATCAGAAATGAATCTTGGATTGGGATTTCGCGTTATTTTTCAGGACATTTTGTTTGGTATCTATTCTTTTTATGATCGCAAAAAATCTGAGCATAAAAACTTTTTTAGTCAAATCACGGCGGGTATCGAAGCAAAAACCAAGCGCTTTACTTTTGATGCTAACGCGTATATTCCTTTTGGCAAAAAACGCAAGCGTGACGTTGAAGCGGACCAAACAGAATTAAGAGATGGAATCGCTCCTTTTAAAAATATTTGGTTTATTGGGGGGAAGGAAGTTGCACTTTATGGCTTTGATGGAGAAATTGGCTATGAAGTGATCCATGGCGTCTCTTTTTTTGTAGGTGGCTTTTATTTTAATAGGAAAAATACTTCTAAAATAATGGGACCTCAGGGTCGTATTGAAGTTATAATCGATATCAATAAAAATAACCGTTTTTCTGTTGTTGATCGGATTCATTTAGAAGCAGGAGTGACCCATGATCATGTAAGAAAATCACGTGCGTATGCAGGCATACGTTTGTCGTGGGATTTGGGTGAAAAAGGGAAGAGTCGTCCAACAGGATTACATAAACGGATGACAGAATATGTCAGACGTGATTTTAATATTGTAACAGCACCAAATAATGCACCCTTTCAGCGGTTAAATCATCCAGATGGATCGCCTTACACTGTAATTGTTGCAAAAAATCGCCAAGAGCTCGATATAGCAATTGGAAACAATCCTAATATTGTTGCTCTTGATGGAGCTTCTGGAGGAAGCACAGCATCTACTTTAAATGATGATCAATTTTTTACAGGGGGTATATTTCCTTTTGGTGATCAACATGAAATTAGACTTTCTAATGGAGGCACAATAGAAAATGGGATCATCCTTGGTAAAAATAATACTCTTAGAGATTTAACTTTTGAAAATGCGCAATTAACAAATGACCCTACTACAAAACCTCACGTAGGTACTTTGCTTGTAGAATATGTGAGCTTTAATAATTTAGGATCCAATGCCATTGAGATGGTGATTGGAGCTGCTGGAACAAATTCCACTATAACACTTCAAAATAACACCTTAAATGTTCAGAGTCAGTATGGCATTTTTATAGAAAGACAAAATGCAGGAGGCCTGACAGTTGCTAATATTGACAATAATAACATTGTATTAAATGCCAATACAAATAATGCAGGAGCAATCTTTATTACAAATGGATCCTCTACTGATGGTTTTGCTACAAGTCAAAACATTAACTTTGGTCAAATTGAAAATAATACTATTACAATCAATGCGACAGGGTTAATAGGTGCTCAAGGTATTACTCTTAATAACACCACAGATCCTACTAACAAATCAAGCCAAACCATTAATAATAATGGTAGCATTTTTAATAATTCGATCACTATTAATAATGGAAATAATCATGCAGGTATTGCTCTTACCAATATATCTACTAATACTGCTCCACTTCCCACACAAATTATCGCTATTGATCAAATTAGTTCTAATTCCATTACAATTGCAGCTGCAACAAACAATCAAAATATTTTAATATTAAATACAGAAAGCTTAACCGCACAGACTGTCCAAACATTGGGGGTTAATAAAGTGACACAAAATCACCTCACAAGTAATTTCAACAGCACCAATATTGGAATTTTGTTAGATAACGAAGGTAATTTTGTACAAAAGATGTCAGCTGGGTTTAATGATGGGTTTTTTGAAAATCAAATTCAAAGAGATGGAGACACAGGTATTATTCGTTTAACTAACAATAATACATCAACTTTTGGATCAGTCAATGTTAAGGTTAATTTTTTTGGAGAAAACTTTCAAGACGCAAATAATGGCGCAGAAATTCAAGAAACGGGATCTGATATTGGTCACATTGTCATAACACCTTGACTGTGATTGCAAATATCCATTCCATTTAAACGTTAAAAAACGCAAGCAAGTTTTCTGCGGCTTTTTTTGTCATTTGCGTGCGACATTCGATCGTTGCTGTCCCAATGTGTGGAGTGATAATCACATTGTCTAGATTGGCAAGTTCATGTTTTCCTAAAGGCTCTGGATCGGTCACGTCGAGCGCTGCTTGTTTTATGATACGATTTTTTAGTGCAAAGATAAGATCGTTTTGATTAATAACGGCTCCTCTTGCTAGATTCAGAAGGGTTGCAGAAGGTTGCATTTTTTTTAAAAAGTCTAAATCGACCATGCCTCTTGCTTCTTTTGTTAGAGGCATGTGCAAAGAGACTACATCGCTTGATTTTAAAAGCGTGTCTAGATCGACTTGTTTGCAATGCTCCACATCTATTTTTGTTCTTTTATGAAAAAGTACGCGCATTCCAAATCCAAGCGCTCTTTTTGCCACAGCAAGGCCAATGCGTCCAAATCCCACAATACCTAACGTTTTTCCATGTAGTTCTTGACCAACAAAAAACGTAGGATCCCACTTATTCCATTTTCCATCTTTGACAAATGTGTTTGCAGGGCAGACGTTTTTAAAAATAGCTAAAAGAAGAGCCAGAGTCATCTCAGCTGTGCTGATAGTGACAATATCTGGCAAATGATGAACAACGATATTTTTTTCTTTGGCAAATGCACAATCGATATTATCTGTACCTACAGCCCAATTGGAGAGTACTTTTAACTGTGTAGCGTGTTTTAAGATGTCTTTATCAAAAAAATCCAAAAAGGTAGATAGAATACCATCGTAGAGTTGTACAGCTTCAATAAGCTCATTTTTTGTAAGAGCATTTTTTTTATTTTGATGCACCTCAAAATCTTTGAGAATGGTTTTCCCAATATCGGGCAGATCTCTTGTAATTAGTATTTTTACCATGACGCTATTATAAGTTAATTCCAACAAATGCTACAATAGTAGCATGCGTTTTTTCTCTTTGATTGAATTATTGGTCTCTTTTGCCCTGGGTGCATTGCTATTTTCGCTTTGTTTTCAAGGATTTGTTTATTTTCAACCCAAAAACAAACCAAAGCTGGAATATGCAAGACAGTGGGCTTATACAAATAGCGTTTTAAAAGAAATGCTAGCGTTTGCAAAAAAAGACTTAGAAAAAAGAAATCTTAAAGGCTTGTCATTTGTTTTTGATCAAGGCATTGATATTCATGGAAAATTTTCTGACTTAAATGTGGCAAATCTTTTTTTGGAAGACCGTATTTTAAAACTCACCATCCTTAATTCAAAAACAAGAAATAAAAAAACAATTCACCTTATGGTAGATGTGGAAGATTTTAAAATATACAACAAGCAATTAGAGCTAAAAAACACGCTTGTTTTTCAACCTGAAATGGAGGGTGTTGTGCTTGAAATAACAAAATACAAAAAACCTATCAGGTTGTATATAAAATGATCTATATTTTAGTCTCACTCTTTTTTTCCTCCGTTTTTTTCATTATGAGCATGGAAAATACAGAAAATGTGAAAACAGAAAGTTTTTTACTCAAGCAGATGCAAGACTATAGGCATGCAGAAAATAAGATTGAAAACAAAAAACAGTCAGCTCTTTTTTCTCGCATGACACAACTTGAGAAAGTTAAAAGCGATGGGACAGGTGCCACACCTCGCCACGTGCATCGGGTAAATTTGAGAGCTTTGTTTAAAAATGATAAGGCGGTCTGTGGTTTTTTGGTGGATTGGATAGATGCAACCTATCAGGACCATTTTAAACGCAAAGTGGGCAAAGTATTCACAGATGCAATATTGAAGTACTATCACCAACTTTCCTTAGAAGATAGACAAAACTTCAAACTACACCAATTGACTGAGGTCCCATTTAAAAACCAAGAGGACAGAATCGCTTTTTTGAAAATGCTAAAAGGTTCAAGGGCGCTGCGTTATGTCAGTTTTTTTGATCTATTTACCCTCAATGATCTTCCAACGATGTACTTTTATCATTGTTCTAAAAAAATGTTGTCTTTTCTTTTTTCAGAAGAACAAAGAAAACTCGTGAAAAATGAATACAAAAGGGTCTTTAAAGAAAAACAAAAACCGTGGAGCGCTTCTGATTGTATTCAACGCATGAACCTAAATGTTGTGCAAAAAAAAAGACTCACGCTGTTTTCTTTTGAATTCAACCACTCGTCTAAAAAGGAGAGGGTTTTTTTAGAAAAAGAAAAAGATCTTCCGCTTAAACGGAAGCTTTAGGAACTGACATTACGCACTCCCTTCCATTTATATGAGGGCTGCAAGGAGCCATTGACTGCGTCTTTCTCCTCATGCAACTCCTTAGAGTTGCATTTGTCGAACATCCTTGTCTCTTGCACCTTTCGCTCCTCCTCTAAATGAAATGTATTGCGTAATATCAGTTTTTAGGAAATTGAAGTGTGAACGTTGTTCCTTTTCCCAATTTAGATGTTACATGTATTTTTGCGCTGTGCTGTTCTAAAACGGTTTTAACAATAGAAAGGCCTAAGCCCACGCCTCCCAAATTTTTTGCTTGAGATGCATCCGTTTGATAAAATCTTTCGAAAATATTTTTTAGATCTTTTTCTGAAATACCAATCCCTTTGTCTTGAACTTCAACTTCAATATAATCAGTGGTTTCATTAAAACGAATGGTGATATCTGGAGTGCCTTTAGAATATTTAGCTGCATTTTCAATCAAGTTGAAAAATGCAAGTTCAATCAAATTATAAATGCCTGAAACAACGTAGGAATCTTTTTGCATTTCTAAGTGAATGTTTAAATCAGGATAGATACTATCGAGCATGTAATGACAATTTTTTACCACTTCTATAAGATCGCATTTTTCAAAACGTTCTTTGGGGATATTTTCAATTTCTGCAAGGGTAAGAAGGGTTCTGATGAGTTTATCCATACGTTCGCAATTTTTCATGATTTTCGTTGTGACTTCATCTATTTGTGCGGGCTTAAGATCTCGATGTTCATAAAGAGTTTCGGCATATCCGTGAATGATTGTGATGGGCGTTTTAAGTTCATGCGAAGCATTTGCAATAAATTGTTTGCCCATCTGAACCACCTGGTAGTGATGTGTTTTGTCTGAAACGACAAATACATATCCCATTTCATCATTTATTGGAGCTGTCACCATTTCAATGAAACGATTATTAAGGTTTAAAATAGCCTGAGAAAGCGTCTTGCTTTGCTTGGTTTTTTCTAAAAGAAGTTTGAGTTCGTGTGCAATTTCAGGCTGCAGCTTTTCAATTGTAAAAGGTGTAGATTGTTGATCGATATCTGTAGTTGTCAAATTTAAAATTTGGAGCGCTGTTAAATTAAATGAAGAGACCATTCCTTGTTCATCAAATGCAATAACACCTTCACCTAAAGCATCAAGGACAGATTGTTTCTTGTTTTTTTCTTGGGTAAGGTTTTCAATTTGAAGCTCTAGGCGTTTAGATAGCCCTTTAATGGTTTTAGCAAGAGCATAGATATCACCCGAAGTGTAAGGAGGTAGATTGATTTCTGGTATGGTATCAGTTTTTCCTTCTTGATAAGGGCGGATGGTTTGAATGATCGAACGAATAGGTTTTGTTAAATGGCGCAAAACCATAAAAGCCATCACGGCGAAGAGGGCTAAAACAACGGTGGCAAAGACAAAAAATGCAACTTCGATGCTATGGATCAAGGATCTGATTTGTGTGGCTGGAAATGCCATTCTTAATACATATTTTTCATCTTGAAAGTAAAATGCTTTTGCTAGATAGAAGTAGTTTTCCCCAAAAATTACCGAGTATTGTTCTGTAAATCCAATCCCTTTTTTCAGGGCTTGTTTGACTTCGGGATGCTGTGTTGGGACAGGAGCCACTTCTTTTTTGTAAAGATGTTCTAAGTGAGCATCATAAAGAAGAATGCCTTTGCTATTTAGTAAGCTAATGCGATAAGCAACAATAAATTCTTGGCTACGCAAATTTTCAATGAGCTTGGTAAGGTTATCGGATTTTTCTACTCTTTCGATGACGTGTGTAGCAATATTTTTCATGTTTTTTTCAACAAGCCATTTGACAGATTGGGGAACAAATGGAAAAAGAAGTGCAAAAAAGACGAGAAATAAGATCAGATAGCTAATGATGATTTTTTGAGAAAAGCTAAACATGTGTTTTTACGATCCTTTTTTTTGTAACTGCCCTTACGCATTAAATACAACTTATGGAAAGGCTGCAGAAAACAATCTACTTCGCCTTGACCCTAGTCCAACTCCCCATGGGTTGGACTTCATCGTCATCCTCGCATCTTGTTTTTCTTCGCTCTTCCCCTAAGTATATTTACTACGTAACATCAGTTACATAATTAAAATAGGTTTTTTTTGAGCGGGAGTTAAATTTTTAAAGCCATTTTTTGTAATAACAACTTGGTCTTCTAAGCGTATGCCTCCAATATTTGGGTCATATAACCCAGGTTCTATGGTAATCACTTGTCCACACTCTAACAATTCTGTTGATGCGCTTGTTTTTCGAATGAAAGGATATTCATGGATTTCCAATCCAACGCCATGGGATAGAGAATGCGTAAAAAGGTTTTCTACTTTTGCCCTCTTAAATATTTGGCGACATGTTGAGTCAAGCAATCTTAGGGGCACGCCGGGTTTGAGTAGGGTACAGACACTTTCTTTAGCCCTATTAACAAGTTCAAAAAATTTCAAAAGCTTTGGGTGTGTTTTTTTGAAAAATAGTATGCGTGTCATATCACTTGCATAATGGTCCACAATACATCCCATATCGATTAAAATAACATCTCCAACTTTAAGTTTTCGTGTTGAAGGTGTGTGATGGGCAATGGCGCTATTTTTACCAAAAGCAACAATGGGGTCAAAAGAGGGGATAATATCTCCAAAATTTAAATAGAATTGCTTGATTTTCTTCACAAGATCTATTTCTGTCATTCCCACCTTAATTGAACGAATTAATTTATTAAATGTTTGCATGTTAACTTTACAAGCATGTGTTATTTTTTTAATTTCATCAGCATCTTTAACGCTACGCAATTTTCTCAAAAACCCACTTTGTGCAACGAGTGTGCCTTTTGCTTTTACTATTGTTTTTAATTTTAAGAAACGTTCGTAAGAGGTAATAGCGCTATCAAACCCAATTCTCATTTTCGTTTTTTTGAAGGGATCAACAGAAAAGGTAGAAATAGCCTTTATTTTAAAGCATTTTTCTTTTTGAAACGCACTGATATAGCGGCCATCCAAAAAAAGTGTTGAGTTTTTTGCATGTACAAGAAGAATGCCATGAATAGGAACCTGAACGAAATAAAATAAGTCTATAGGATTTTCGATAATGAATAAATCAAGATCTAACTCTTGCATCCATTCGATCAATTTTTTTAGTCGTTTCATAGTTTTTTTCAAAAAGTTTATCCAATTCTTTTGTGCCCATGTGATAAAAAATGGGCTTTCCGAAAGGTGAAAGAGCGATTTTTTTTTCAATCATCTCTTGTACAACTTGCTCGAGTTCATCTTTTGAAAAGTGTGTGAGTTGAATCTTGCCAATCAAGCGTTTCATGATTTTTTTATTTTCCATGTAAAGCTTTTGTTTATTCTCTTTTAGATTTTCAATCAAATCTAAAAGATATTCATTGATATCACCATCATTTAAAAATGCAGGAAAACTATACACAGCAAATACCTTAGGTCCAAATGGTTCTAGTATAAACCCAAGTGTTTTTAAAAGTGGAATATTTTTTTCAATAAAAACAGTATCTTTTTGGTGGCAGTGAAATTCTTGAGGGATCAAAAGGGAGTGAGATCCTATTTGCCTATTCTGAAAAAGATCAAAATATTTTTTTTCAAGCGCGCTTTTTAAATGACAGAATAAAAAACCTATGTTGTCATCATTGTGTCGACAAAGGGCATAGTCTTCAACCTGATGTAGGATGCGTACAGATTCTTTAATATCCAGCATGGATTCTTCTTGTTCATGTGTTTCAAAAAAAGCAGGTTTTAGGTGGAAAGAAGAGGTGTTTGTATAAGTATTTGATGAGGGAGTAAATAGGGGTTTTGCATCTTTGATAAGCGCTTTTTGAATATGCATTTTTAAAAACATATCAACATGCCCTTTTTCTTTGAAACGCACCTGCTTTTTTTGCGGATGGATGTTCACATCTACAAATGAGGCAGGGGTGTGCAAAAAAAGACAAAATGGTGGATATGTAAACGCATCAATCATTGTCCCATATCCGCTTTTTATCGCATCTAGACACAAGTGTGTGTTGACCAGACGATCATTTACAAAAAAGAGCTGAGTTTTTTTTGCTTTTGTTGCAAGGTTAGGTCTTGTGATTAATCCATGCAGTCTAAAGCGCTCGTTTTTTGCGTTGATAAAAATGGACCCATTAATAAACTCTTCTGGAAAAAGATATTGGCAGCGATGGATGAGTTTTTCCTCTAGGGTTGCTTCTTTCAAAACAGGAGCAAATAAAACCTCTTTTTGGTCCATTTTAAGCGACCACTTGACATCCAAATAACATAAGCTAAGAGCTTCGATAAGCTTTTCTATTTGAAAACGCCATGTCTTTTCGTTTAAGAAATTTTTTCGAACAGGCACGTTGTAAAAAAGAGAGAGCACTTCGATTGTTGTGCCCTGTTTCCTTGCTTTTTTTTCATGCCTTACAAGTTCAGATTTTTCAAAATACGCACTATGGCCAATAGTATTTTTTTGTGTGAGAATGTGCAATTTTGAAATGGAGCTAATGGCAGCAAGAGCCTCGCCTCTAAATCCTAAAGTGGAAATGGCATACAAATCATCGACGTGTTGAATTTTGCTCGTTGCGTGTCTTTTTGTACAAAGCATTAAATCTTCAAAAGATATTCCAGAGCCATTGTCTTGGACTTTTATTTTATGAAAACCTTGCTTTTCAACTTCGATGTCTATTGATGTGGCTCTGCTATCTAAACTATTTTCTACCAGTTCTTTGATCACAGCAACTGGACTTTCAACAACCTCTCCCGCGGCGATCTTATTGATAGTGTCATTATTGAGAATTGTAATTGTAGCCATGCATTCATTTTGCCATTCTGAGAAGAAAAAAGCAAAATATGATACGATTCAAATCATGGACCATCTTATTGACTATGCAAAACAGATTGTAAACAAGCTTAAATCTAAAGGACACGTGGCCTATTTTGCAGGTGGGTTTGTGCGCGATAAGCTACTAAATAGACCCTCGTGCGATATTGATATTGCAACTAGCGCTACAGTAGAACAGGTTTCTAGCCTTTTTCCAAAATGCATCTATGTAGGAGCTGTTTTTGGAGTGGTGCAAGTTGTCATTCACAAACATGCGTTTGAAGTAGCTACTTTTAGAAAAGATGTGGGGTATGAAGATGGCCGCCGTCCTGAAAAAATTGAAATGGCATCTGATGTTGAGGACGCAAAACGTCGCGATTTTACCATCAATGGGATGTTTTTTGATCCTACAACAGATGAGGTTATTGATTATGTGGGTGGAAGAGAAGATCTGACAAAAAAATGCATTCGTGCAATTGGTGATCCCCTAAAGCGTTTTGAAGAGGATCGCTTGCGTATGATCAGAGCTGTGCGTTTTGCAACTCTGTTGCATTTCTACATTGAAACGGAAACAAAAGAGGCCATCCGACAACACGCCAGCAAACTTTTTCCCGCTGTTTCTATTGAGCGCATTATCGACGAATTAAAAAAAATGGCACAGCATAGAACTTTTATCAATGCTCTTGAATTGTTAGAAGAAACAACATTGTTAAAGATTCTTTTTCCAAAGGCACAGATCAATAAAGAAGCTCTAGATTTTTTGCCAGTGGAGATGCCTTTTGTACTCAAACTCTATCAGCTTTTTACTCATTTAGAAAAACAAGAAATAGATAGCATTTTTTCTCATCTAAAGCTCAGTAATAAGGAATTGGATTTGATTGAAAATGTCCAAACTTGCGACTTAAATGCCAAAGATCACACATTTACCACTCTTTTCGCAAAACCTTTTGGGTTTGAAATTGCGCTTGCAAAAGTAGCTGTTTTAGAAAATAGAAAAGAATTAAAAAATCAGCTCAAAGAAAAACAGACAGAGCTCAAAGACTATGTCCACATGCTTCAAAACCAAACGTTTCCTATCAAGGCAAAAGATTTGATAGAACTAGGCGTTGAAAAAGGACCCAATTTGGGCCGTCTTTTAGGCAAAGCGATAGAAATTAGCATCAATGAGCGTCTTCAAGATAAAGACCAGATTTTAAAGAAATTAAATATGTCGGATAGCTAGAAGTGTAATATCATCATCTTGACTAGCAGAGCTCTTAAAATGATTGAACGTTTTTAAAGAATGTTTAATCAGTTCTTGGGAAGAAAGTTGTTTATCTAAAAGTTTTTTTGCTCTTTGCATACCAAACAATTGCCCTTTTGGGTTTTGCTGCTCTATTAGACCATCGGTGAACAAAAATAAAAGATCATCTTTTTCTAGTTGATGTTTTTTTATCTCAATATGAATGCTAGGATCAACACCCAAGGCAATGCCTTTTGTTTCAAGAGTTGACAGCTTGTTTTGGGTTTTCAGAAAAACTAAAGGATGGCCACATGAAGCATATTCAAATTTGAAGGTTTTGAGATCTAGTAAACCTACCCAAGCGGTCACAAACATGCTCGTTTCATGAATATCTTCATAAAAGAGTTGGTTTGCATTTTTTAATATTTCATCTAGATTGCTATGTTCATATGCTTGGCTGCGAAGAAGTGATCTTAAAGTATGTGAGATCAAACAAGCACTCACTCCTTTTCCACTGCCATCTGCCACAACGATTAACAGTTTGTTTTTTATTTGAAAAAGATCGTAAAAATCTCCGCATACCTCTTTTGCGGGAATATATTTTGCGCTCAATTCCAAACTTTTAAGTTGAGGCAACGAGTGTGGCAAAAGCGTTTTTTGAATCTCGCTTGCAACCTTTAGTTCAACTTCCACCTCTTCTCTCTTGATTTTCTCTTTTTGTGCTGTTTTCATGTGGTGGATTAAGCGGTCAAGCATAGTGTTGAGATTGAGTCCTAATTGGTTGATTTCAAAACCCATTTTGTCCGGGCAGAAGCGTTGATCAAGATCACCATCAGCAACGCGTGTCATAACATCGCTTAATTGATAAAAAGGTCTTGCCATGCGTTTTGTCAAAAAGAAGACTAAAAGACCGCCAAACACAAAAATTAAGATGAGAAATAAAAGAAGCTTGAAGGCATATGTTTCCCATAAGGCCAAATCTAGAGCTTTTTTTGGCGTATCAATCATCAGGCTCATTGACGTTGTGGTGATTTTTTTCATAAGAGCAAAATGGATGCCATCTTGTGCATTAAGTGTAAAAATTTTGGCAATAGAACCTTTTGGCTTGGAATATTTTTGGTCAACCTTTGTCCCAATAAGGCTAGAATCTGTCGAAGCGACGATAAAATAGTTTTTGGATAAGATAGACAGTTCTAATGGATATTGGACATCTACAATTTCTAAGCTTTCGATAAGCGAGGTGGTATCGGATGTAAACAACAAAATAAACGTATTGAAATTACTTGCGACAACAAACTGGTTTGTGTTTTCATCTATTCTTTCCAATCCGGCTGTTTGTCCATATTGCTTGGCACCCCTCACCACCTTAAGAGAAGAAAAGTCTTTTCCAATGAGAGTGGGATTTTTAGAATAAGTGCAGATATATTGATTATTTTTTAATTCCAATAACATGATGTCATCGTCTGCCTCCAAATTACTACTAACATCTTTTAAAACATCTGAGTTGTCGAGCAGATTGGGATTAGATCCAAGAGTGTAGAGGACATCTAGTGCATTCTTTATTTTCACTTCCACGTCTTCGATACGACTTTGCAATAAGATTTGCATTGTCAAAAAGGCAGTTTCTTTGTGATCTTCGCTATCTTCCTGGTACATAAAAAAAGAATAGAGACTGAGTGGCAAGATCAAAAAGGCTAAAGTGATCCATAGTACGCGCGTAGCTAAAGATGGAATTAAACGTTTAAATGCCATATGCTTTTTATTAACCTAAAAAGCTGAAATTTACAAGAAAATGTCTATAAAAAAGATCACGTCTTTTCAAAATCCTTTGATAAAAGAGCTTTTTCAACTAAAAACCTCAAAAAAACTCAGAGACAAACAACAAACATGCATTCTTTTTTCAAAAAAATTGATTAATGATCTTTTGCCCCATATTGATGTGCAAATCGCGCTTTCATGTCATGAAGAACATTTAAAAAGATTTTCGCACTCTGTGTTAATTTCTCCTGTGATGTGGGAAAAATTTACTCGCGCGCCTGCAAATAAGGATGCATTGTGTGTGAGTGTAAAAATGCCCAAAATGCAATGGCCAAAAACATGCAAAAGCGTGCTTGTCTTAGATACCATTCAAGATCCTGGTAATATGGGAAATTTAATCAGGACAGCAGCAGCTTTAAATTTTGATGCTATTTATGCCATTGATTCGTGTGATATTTTTAATGATAAAACCCTCAAAGCTTCAAGGGGAGCAAATTTTATCCTTTCTACAATTGTAGGGACATGGCCCTCTCTTTTTGAAGTTCTGGAGGCCGAAGAAATCCCCTTGTTTGTCGCGGACTTAAAAGGCAATATGGCAAAAAAACAAATGCGATTTGCTCTCTGTGTATGTAATGAAGGCAAAGGACCCAGTTTGGCTGCAAAAAATGAAAAAAGAATCACAATTCCTATCCACAATGTTGAATCATTGAACGAGGCCGTAGCGGGTGGGATTTTAATGGCAAAATTGAAGGGAATTTAGATGAAAGATTTTGAAAAAAAATTTTCTTCTAAAGAAAAAAAGGAAGCCAAAGAAAAAAAGAAGCTTTTGAGGAAAAAGGATCCTGAATATACAAAAGCGCCAAAAGAGATAAATTTAGACCAAATGCTATTTGGTGTTGTCGTAGCGATCCATTACCAACATGCAGAAGTGCAGACAGAAGAAGAAGTTAAATCGTGCAGAATTCGTGCCTATCTTTCCAATCAACTAAAACAAGAAAAAAACGCGCTATGTGTGGGTGACAAAGTCTATATTGATCCTTTAGAAGATGTAATTGTGCACGTAGCTCCAAGAGAAACGGTTTTGGCAAGAAGTGAAACATTAGATCACAAAAAAAGACATATTCTTGCAGCCAATGTCGACCAAGTATTCATTTGTACAAGTTTGTACCATCCTACAATCAAAACAACCCTCATAGATCGCTATTTGATTGCCTGTGAGATGGGTCATTTGACTCCTATTGTATTGATCAACAAAACCGATCTTGCTCAAACCAAAGAAGACGATGAGAAACTTAAAAGTTTTGCTAACATTTATCAAAATCTTGGAATAGATGTCCTTTGTGTCAGTGCAAAAACACAAGAGGGATTAGAAGAATTAAAGAAGAAAATGCAAGATAAAATTTCTGTATTTTCTGGACAAAGTGGGGTTGGGAAATCAAGCTTGATTAATCAAGTCACACACCATGATCTTAAAACAGGCGAGATTGTTACAAGAACGAAAAAAGGTGCGCATACGACAACAACGGCTAGATTACTTCCCTTAGATTTTGGTGGGTTTTGTGTCGATACCCCAGGGATCAAAAGTTTTGGGATTTTTGATCTTGAAAGTGATCAAGTGCAGTACTATTTTGCAGAAATAGAAGCTAATAGAAATGCGTGTGCATTTACAAACTGCATGCATATTAAAGAAGACAGGTGTCAAATTAAGAAATATGTTTTGGAAGGTAAAATGAGTCAAGAGCGTTATGATTCTTATCTCAAGCTTGTCGAAGAGATGCGATCAAAACACAAAAGAAGGTAGCCATGTCCACAATTACACATATTGATGCAATAGAGATTTTAGATTCTAGGGCAAATCCCACCCTGCAAGTGACAGTTGCATGTAAAAATCACACAGCGACAGCCAGCGTTCCATCGGGAGCATCGGTGGGCTCAAAAGAGGCTTTTGAACTGCGCGATGGTGACAAAAAGCGCTATTTTGGAAAAGGGGTATTAAAAGCTAAAGAAAATGTGAAAGGTCCCATCTTTCATCTTTTAAAAAGCAAAGATGTGTTAGATCAAAGCCATATTGATCAGCTTTTGATTGAGGAAGATGGCACACCGAACAAATCTAAGCTTGGAGCCAATGCGATTCTAGGTGTTTCTTTGGCATGTGCAAAACTCAAAGCTAAAATAGAAAACAAGCCTCTCTATCGTTCGATTTGTACACAAAAACACTACCTGTTGCCTTGTCCTATGATGAATATTATTAATGGAGGTGCGCATGCAGATAATGCCATAGATTTCCAAGAATTTATGATTCGACCCGTGGGCGCAAAAACTTTTTCTCAAGCGATTCAAATGGGAGTGGAAGTTTTTCATACCCTAAAAAACTTACTTAAGAAAAAAAGCTATGTAACAGCTGTGGGGGATGAGGGAGGATTTGCTCCTCGCCTTCGTTCTAATGAAGAGGCGCTAGATCTCATTTGCCTAGCAATTGAACAAACACCTTACTCTTTGGGAAAAGAGATTACTCTTGCGCTTGATTGTGCTGCAAGTGAATTTTATGACAAAAAAACACATCGATATCTAGACAAAGACAGTGAGGCACACATAGACTATTTAGAAAAGCTTTCTAGAAATTATCCTATAGATTCTATAGAAGATGGGCTTGATGAAAATGATTGGGAAGGGTGGCAACTTTTAACGAAGCGCTTATCAAAATTGCAGATTGTGGGAGATGATATTTTTGTGACCAATCCACAGCTGTTACAAGAAGGCATTGATCAAAATGTTGCGAATGCTGTGTTAATTAAGCCCAATCAGATAGGCACGTTGACGCAAACGCTTCAAGCTATCGATTTGGCACATCAAAATCAGTACAAAACCATTATTTCCCATCGTTCTGGCGAAACAGAAGACACATTTATTGCAGATCTTGCTGTGGCAAAAAACTGCCTGCAAATCAAAACAGGTTCTCTATGTAGAACAGACCGTACATGTAAGTACAATCGTCTACTTACTATCGAACACAACCTGAAATCCTAGCCCTTCTGCTAGAATTGTGACCTTGCATAAATTTTTTTATTTTTGTAGGGTGCAGGAAAAGGAAAATTTTCATGATTATTGCGTGTTTTGGAGAGGCAAAAAAGGGGAAGATGGCAACTCCTTACTATATTAAGAACACCGACCATCTCTATGAGAATTTAGGTGAGCCGATCAAAGATACACAAGGCTTAGATTTTGCAATCAAAACATTGCATTCCAACCAAGCTGTATTATTTTTCCGGGTAGAGGACGAGGGCCTTTCTAAAGAACATTACCTTAAAGGGCTCAACTTTCTAAAGAAAAACACTTTGCAAAAACGCCTTTTAGGTATTTACCTTGCAGGTTGTTTTGACCCAGATGTGGTTCATATGGCGACAAGCGTCTGCATGTTTCATAAAACACTTCTACTGGCCACTCAAAAAGAATTAATAGACTATTTAACCCTCTAGATCGAGTTAGCTTAATGAAGGTGTATGGGCGAAAAAATCTTCTAAACCTTCGAGGGTGGGGGTGATGGCTCTTTGACCACTTTCCCAGTTAGCTGGGCACACTTCACCATTTTGCTCAAAATAGATTAAAGCATCCAAAATACGCAGCGCTTCTTTGCAAGAACGTCCTAGAGGCAAATCATTAATGAGCTGATGGCGCACAATGCCTTCTGTATCGATGAGAAATAAACCCCGATACGCAATGGCTTCATCTTCTTTCAATACCCCATATTGCTTGGAGATGTGTCTTGTCATGTCTGAGATAAGCGGATAGGTAATGCCTTCGATTCCTCCCTTGGAACGCGGTGTATTTAGCCATGCTAGATGGCAATTTGGCGAGTCGACGCTAATTGCGATAAGTTCACAGTTTCTTTGAGAAAAGAGGTGTTTAGCTTCTTCAAAAGCAATCAATTCTGTTGGGCAAACAAATGTAAAATCTAGTGGATAAAAAAGTAAAAGCACAAATTTCCCTTGATAATTTGCTAGGGAAAAATCGTCGACAATTTTGCCCTTAACGACAGCTTTTGCTTCAAAATGGGGGGCTTGATTTCCAATGAGTATATGCATATTTTCTCTCAGTTTAAACTAAATTGTTTTTCTGGGTCTTTTAGCCAAGATTCTTTTTCTATTGTCGTTGTGGGGCCGTGTCCTGGAACCACCAAGGTTTTCGGCGGCAGTTTTGAAAGCATGATAAGAGAATCTTTCATTTTTTCTTTTCGAGCTGTAGGCAAATCAAGGCGTCCGATCGCGTTTTTAAAAAAAGTGTCGCCCGAGATTAAAACTTGTTGGTTTTCTAAATAAAAGCAAAGACTTCCTGGCGTATGCCCGGGTGTATGCAACACTTTAATTTGCAGTTGTCCAAGTGGCAAAATTTGATTGTGCGTTAACTGCTTGCAAGCATCGATTTTCTCCATGGGAATGGGGGCACGTAATTGATCCGATCCTGGATCTAAAAGATTTGGTATGTCGTCTTTGTGTGCAAAAACATCTACGTTATAAAACAGCTTTACTTTTGCCAAATCTAAAACGTGATCCCAATGCGAGTGCGTGATTAAAATCATGCTGATATGAAGATGATTTTCACTAACGATTTGCTGGATTTTTTCCAGAGAACCAAAAGAAGGATCTACGATCGCAGCTTGTTTTGTTTTGGGACAAAATAGAAGAATCGTATTCGTACTTACAGGTCCAGATACAATAATTTCATACATATACATCTCCACATTGAAAATTGCACCGGAGAGGACTCGAACCTCTAACCTCCCGGTTCGTAGCCGGGTACTCTATCCGATTGAGCTACCGGTGCTAATGAGGTTATTCTCTCTAATTTTGGGTTTTGGGGCAATTTTTTTTTGGGAAAAGAACTGTTTTATGCTAAAATGTTTTTGATGCAACTAAAGACGAACAAACAACTTCACACTCACATTGAGCCTTCGTGGCAAGCGGTTTTAAAAGAAGAATTTGAAAAACCGTATATGCAAGAATTAGCGCTATTTTTAAAAGAAGAGCGTTCAAATCACATTCCTGTTTATCCCGAAAAAAAAGACGTTTTTCATGCATTTGATCTATGTCCTTTTGATCAGTTGAATGTTGTGATTATTGGGCAAGATCCTTATCACAATCCTAACCAAGCACATGGGTTGTGTTTTTCTGTAAAACATGGAATCAAACCACCGCCAAGCCTTGTCAATATCTATAAAGAACTCAAGGCAGATCTAGGCATTTGTCCCCCTGAGCATGGCAATTTGGAAGCGTGGGCAAAACAGGGCGTGTTGCTCTTAAATGCGACAATGACTGTAAGGGCCCATAGTCCCAAATCCCATTATGGAAAAGGGTGGGAACGTTTTACGGACAAAGTGTGTGAATGTATTGTAGAAAAAAAAGATCCTGTGGTGTTTGTTTTGTGGGGCAAATCGGCACAAGATAAATGTTTACATATTTTAAACGAAGCAAATACACACCATTTAATTTTGAAAGCGGCGCATCCGTCACCCTATTCAGCAGAGCGCTTTTTTGGCTGTCGTCATTTTTCCAAAATCAATCGCTTTTTAAAGCAAAATGGCAAGAAAGAGATTCTTTGGCAGCTTTAGACCCAGCAGATTAAAATTTTTCATTGATATTCCTTAACTAATCCTAAATACGCATATGTTAAAATAGAAGTATTAAAAAGGAGGTTTTTATGTACAATCATTTAATAAAGACGGGTTTTTTAGAATTAGAAGAGGAAGGGGAAACACTTGTATTTTTCATTGATCAGCAGAATCAATTGCAGTTTGTAGGCTCATTTTGTGAAGAGCTTGAATATACCTCTTCAAGCGTCAAATCTTTTTTTGAATCCTTAACATTTAACCGTGATTTGCATGCATTAAATCTAACTATAGATTTTAATGAAGAAACAAATCTCCATTTTATCAATGGAACTTTTCAAATACCCGCATCTTCTTGTGAATTTATGGGGCTTTTATCTTTAATTAAGGACCAGGTATTGAATTTAAAACACAAATTCCACGATGCATTGGAAACAGATCTCCTCCCCATAAAACGATTTAACCACTAAGTATAAGAAGGTTGAGTTTTTTCCTGTTTTTTACCACCCAATATGTAAAGAAAAAAATTGAAAATTTTTTTTTAATGTCATAAAATGGATTCAAAAATGTTTTTAACAAAAAAAGAGGGGTAAAGATATGACATCACCATCAGTTCAGTCAAATCAGTTTTCAAGATTTCAACAAATGAACAAATACATCATGGATGTGCGAGGCCTTGCCAATACTATGATTGTATTTGGTGGAGTTTCAAAATTTATAGCTGCATATGTTCCAAAACATAAAGAAAGTGCCTTAGGGTTCAATGATGGATTCAGAGTTTTTTCTGTTTTAGGAGATATTTGTGATGTGGCTGAAGGAGTTTCCAAGTTGTCAGAAAAGCAAGTTGTATTAGGGTTGCACAAGACTCTTTATCATGGTGTAAGAACCTTAGAACTATTCGTAGAGTGGAAAAAATTGACAGCTTTAGACAGTCCAGTCGTAAAAGATTGTTTAGAAATTACAAAAAGATTCGGAGCCATTTTGGGATTTGGTCACTATCTGGAACAAACTCGAAAAGACTTTCTTGATATTCCTAAAATAGAAGACGTCAGCACGAAGGTGAAAGTCTGCGAAAAAGTTAGAGGAACAGTCTTAAATCAACCAGACGTAGAGATGACTGCATCACGAGAACAATCTTGGAAACGTGCACAGTGCTTAGAATCGTTCTTCCGCGCGGTCACTTTTTTAATTTCTGCTATGAACATGCCTTGGAAACATGCAACAGAAAATCTAGTACTTGCATCACGCGTTGCAACAGCTTTGGCAAATATGTCATATTTTCATGTAGAGCATGAAGCTTATAACGACGCGAATCCAGTTGATAAGAAAGGAAATCCAATTGCCACATTGTCAGGGAGTTAGTAAGAATTTCAATAAAAAAGATAAAGCTCGTAATAAGAGTTAATCTGTAAAACAAACATAGAAGCCCAAGTATTTTGCTTGGGCTTTTTTTCTTTTTTTTGTAGCATAAAGCTATGCAGGATGTTGTTGTTCCATTAATCACTCCGTTTACTTTAGATGGCAAAATCGATTTTGTTGTTTTAGAATCCCTGCTTTTGTTTCATCTTCAAAAAAAGACCTCTCAAATCTTGGTGCTGGGAACAACTGGAGAGGCCAATCTTTTAAGTTTTGAAGAAAAAAAAGCCATTATAGAAATCTCAGCGCATATTTTGGATGGGAAAAAACCACTCATTGTTGGCATCTCTTCTCCATCGACAAATGAAAGTGTTACACTATGTAAATTAGCCAAAGAGTATGGAGCTCAAAAGGTACTGTGTACACTTCCTTATTATGTAAAAACCACAAAAATGGGGCTTTTTAAACATTTTGAAGCTGTTCAAAATGTGGGGCTTGATGTGATTTTGTATGAAAATCCATCAAGAATTGGAGCCTCATTTTCTATAGGACTACTTAAAGAGCTTGAGCAATTTGAAAAGATTCAAGGGATCAAGGCATCCACCACAAACTTAGAATGGATCCAAAGCGTGCAGTTGCAAACACGCTTTATGGTCTATTGCGGTGATGATTTTTTAATTCCTTCATTTTTGAAGATGGGCATTGTACATACAATTTCAGCAACGGCAAATCTTTTTCCAGATGAGATGTTTTTGCTAGGAGAAGAAGAGTTAGATATGCTCATGCTTCTAAACGTGCTCTATTTAGAACCTAATCCTATTGGACTTAAATACGCCATGTCCTTGAAAAATATGTGTCAAAATGTCCTTCGTTTGCCCCTTGTATGTGCAACTGAACATACTCAAAGCACCATAGATATTGCATTAGATAAATTGACACTACGCGCTACCTTCTACTCATAGGAAGGCTGCAAAGAACGATCTACTTCGTATTCCTCCTCACACAACTCTTGTTGCGTTTGTCGGACATACTTGTAGCTCCCTTTTTTCGCTCTCCTTTTAAGTAGAATCTATCGCGTAATATCAATTAACTGACCTTACGCACTACCTTTTGTTTATATGAGGGCTGCAAGGAACAATTGACTTCGTCTAACTCTTCATCCAACTCCCCGGAGTTGGATTTCATCGTTATCCTCGTATCTTGTCCCTTTCGCTCCTCTTCTAAATAAAATTTTTGCTTTAAAAAATTAAAAAAAATGCATACTGCGGTTTAGGACGTAAATTAGGGGGCATCATGAAGAGGTTAGTAGTATTATTATGTTTTTTGAGTATAGCTTGTGCGCAAGAGGGGATTTTCGCATTCCCTGAAGTCAAACAGGCCAATACGCAAAAAAATCCTGTTAAACACCCATCCACTACAGTGCATCCAAAAACAGAAGGATTTCCTGTCTCTTTTGCCTTCGGGTATGAGTTTTTACTCTCAAGGATTGTTTCCCCAAGATCTATTTATGCGTTATCTATGGCACCTGACTTTGTCGATTTGACCATTGTCAAAGGGGAAGCGCATTTTGTAGGATTTAATTTTACAGATGCACATAGAGCGTTTCTTTCATTAGGAACCCATGAGAATTTTTTTTGGGCAGCAGACGGATTTTACCTTAAGGACAGACAAACACGCAGCACTCAAGGTATAGTATTGATCCCTTTTCTTACTTTTTTTCTAGGGCCACCACTTCCTTTTGAAACAGCAGTAGCGACATCAAAAGTGTCTTTACAATATCTTGATGGGCTGTTGTTTTATTCTGGAAAAGTTTCACGCTATTTTATTTTCGAGCCTTTCATCGGGGGGCGTTTCTTGCATCATTCCAATAGTTTTAATGCCGTCTATACAGATTCTAACTTTTTGAATGCAGAACTTGTCTTCAAAAACCAGATCAATGGCGGTGGAATTGTTGTCGGTTCTGGTGGAAAATTTATGCTCTCACCTCATGTCTACTTTTTTGGGAATTTTTCTTTAAATGGCATCGTTGGAAGACAGAAATATTCCACTGAGTTAGATGTTCCACAAAGCTCAGATGTGAAAATTATCGATTTTCCAGGTCGCAGATTAAAGCTTTTGACAGGCTTGCAGTATGCTGTTGGTTGTGGTGTGGACCTTGGTGTTGCTGGAAATTTTTCCACGTCTTTCAGAGTAGGCTATGAGCACATGACCTATTTTAAAGTGACCAGCTCAGACTTTTTACTTGATGTAGAAGCACCAGAAGACTTTGATATGCAAGCGGTCACATTTGGCTTAGCATTTGGATATTAGGATAACTCTAAAGAAGACGATCTAATACCACTTCTAAAAAATAAAGCCACAAATATGCTTATCTTTTCAGTTAGAACTTTCTTTTCGATCTCACAAACCAAAGTTGGTTTATATCGATCTCCAAACTGCGTTCTACTTGAAAATCTAAAAACCTATTTTTAGCTTTATTTTTTAGAAGCGGTATAACTCATCTAAAAGCTTGCGCATGTGGGCTTGCTGTTTTGAAGTGAACTTGATTTTGGATTTTTGCACAGTGTGTACAAGCTTTTCTAGTTGAGATAAGACATTTTTACTTAAGCTTTGGCGACGCTTGTCTACTCGATCGAGGGGAAATTGATCGCGGATCATTTGCAAAAGTTCGTCTTTTGTCTGATTTTCAAACTGTTTTAAAAATTGCGCTTTTTTAGATGTAGAAATATTGCGAGATGAAAGGGCATAGATTGCCTGGCGAGGCATCGTGTCAATCTTGGGTCTTAGATCTTTGGGCATCTCTAGATAAAATTCGTAGTATTGCAAAAGATTGTAGGGTGTTTGGCGATTGCCATAGGTGTCAATGAGCCAGGTGGTAAACGCGCCTTCTTTGTAGTTTTTCAGGATCGCTTGCGCCTGTTTAATTCTTTCTCCATGTAAAAGAGCGGCCTGGTTATTGATCGCTTTGATTTCTTGTGTCAGTTGCGCGAGTTTTTGAAAGTCTTTTTTGATGTTGCTTGTGTGATCTTGGAACTCTTCTAAAAATTCTTTCAAGTTTGCTTTTTCCACATCCGACATGTTGTAATTGCCAAACATGCCAGTAAATGTGTTGATTTCTCCTTGCGTCCTTTTTTCCACAAGCTCAGTCATTTTTTCAGAGTTTGTGGATTTCATACGCTTTACGAGTAAATCTTTAAGTTTCATGGGTACACCTTTTTAAAAAAGTTTACTATAAATGGAACCCTTACTCAAGCGTTTATTCAGTTCTTTGCAAATGGTTTTGTAATCGTGAGCAGCTCGAGAAGTCGGAGCGGAATCAAAAATGGGTTTTCCATAAATCGATGCTTCTGAAACAGTAATGTCGCGGCGGATTTTTTGATCGATAAGTTTTTTGGGAAAAGTGGTTTTGATCAAATCTAAAAATGCCTTATTGTTTTTGCCGCGCTGGTTCCAAAAAGAAAGTAGGACACCAAGGATTTGTGTGGGATGGCGTTTGGAAAGACCATCTAGAAAATGTTTTAGGCGTTCTAGGCCCTTGATGGAATAAAATTCGGCAGTGGCACAAATTAAAGAGTAATCAGAGGCGATGAGTGCAGATTCTGTCAGCCAACAAAGTGAGGGGGGAGTGTCAATAATGATGATGTCGTACTTTAGGGGTTTTAAAAGTTCACTGAGTTTTTCATGAGAGTAGCGATCTTGTGCAAGAGGATTTAAAAGTTCGACGCGCTCTAGGAAGCTATCTGCTGGAATGAGATCCAAATTTTTGATCTGTGTATGTAAGATCACTTCGTGGAGCTGTTTTTCATTAAGAAGCACTTTTGCCAAGCTATCGTATTGATCAGGATTATAGCCAAGACCTGTGGTGAGATTGGCTTGTGCATCAAAATCGACAAGCAGCACTTTTTTCTTATGGAATTTTGCAAATCCGGCACCTAAATTGAGGGTGCAAGACGTTTTTGCAGTTCCACCTTTAAAAGAACAGACAGAAATTTTTTTACTCATAAAAGGATTTTAAATTCTTTTGAATTTTTTCTTTTGTAATCTTCTGGATAAAGGTTTTTGGATTTTCTGAAAAGACTTTATTTGTATCTCTAAGGCGTACAGAGACCACATTTTCTTCCATTTCTTTATCGCCAACAGTAAGAATATAATTAATTTGCAACAGTTGTGCGTTTCTCACTTTTTTATTCATGGTTTCTTGGGAAATATCTAAGTCGCATAACAATCCGGCCTCTTTAAATGTGTGCTCTAAGGCTGTAGCATGTTCAATGTGGCGATCTGCTACAGTTAAGATGCGTACTTGTCTAGGACTTAACCATAGCGGGAAACGGCCTGCAAAGTGTTCAATTAAAATGCCGAAAAAACGCTCCACCGATCCAAAAATGGCACGATGTAGCATCAAAGGACGTTTTCTTTTGTTATCTTCATCAATGTATTCCAATTCAAATTTTTCGGGCAGAGACATGTCAAGTTGTATGGTGCCACATTGCCAAGAACGATTTAGAGAGTCTTTGATATGAAAATCGATCTTTGGACCATAAAAAGCGCCGTCACCTTCATTAATGCGATACTCTTTTTGCCAATCATCGAGTGCACCTTTTAGTGCAGATGTGGTAATTTCCCAATCTTTGTCAGAGCCAATGCTTTTTTCAGGGCGAGTAGAAAGTTCTAGAAAATAGTCAAGACCAAATGTAGAATACAATTCATCTGCAAGTCTTAGAATAGCCAATATTTCACTTTTGATCTGGCCTTCTGTGGCAAAAATATGCGCATCATCTAAATGAAAGGCGCGCACTCTAAATAAACCACTCAATGCTCCGGAAAATTCGTGTCTGTGAACATAGCCGACTTCTGCAACACGCATAGGTAATTCTCGATAACTGTGTTGTGCAGATTTGTAGTAGAGCATGCATCCTGGACAATTCATTGGCTTGATGGCAAAAAATTGCTCTTCAATTTCGGTTGTATACATGTTTTCTCGATAATGTTCCCAATGGCCAGAAAGTTCCCACAATTGTCTTGATAAAAGTTGAGGGGTTTGGATTTGAACGTAGTTGGCTTTTTCATGGAGCGCATTCCAAAAGCCGAGTAGGTGGTTCCAAACACGCATGCCAGCAGGATGGAAAAAAGGCATTCCTGGCGCATATTCTTTCATGGAAAAAAGATCCAATTTTTGTCCGACGAGTCTATGGTCTCTTTTTTTTGCTTCTTCTAGTCTGAAGAGGTAG